>CAYNXN010000149.1:0-3725 GCA_964401175.1 uncultured Dehalococcoidales bacterium
CCGAGGATGCCGAACGCGAGCGCTCTGCGGCGGTAGAACCAGTTGGTGATGAGGGTGGCGACCGGCGCCCAGCCCGCAACGCTCAACCCTACCGCCGCGACGACGCCGTAGAGCAGGTAGAACTGCCATCGCTCGGTCGCCAGGCTGCAGCCGGCCACACCGATGCCCATGAGCACGGCGCCAGTGGCGAGCACATATCTCGGGCGGAAACGGTCGGCCAGCGCACCGGCAAAGGGAGCGACCAGTCCATAGACCAATATGTTGATCGAGAAGATGATGGCCGTGTTGCCGCGGGTCCAGCCGAATTCCTCAACGATGGCGGGGTAGAAGACCGAGAACGTGTTGCGGCAGACATATCCGCCAACGATGGTGAGAAAGCCGACCGCCAGAATCAGCCAGCCATAGAATAACCTGTGTCTCGATGCCATGCTGCGTCGTATCCCTTTCGACGGCGCGAGAGCAGCCGTGCCGACCCGTCGGGCGGCAAACCTGCATAGTGAACCACAACGGCGCCGTTCCGTCATCCCCGGCCGATTGTGGGCAGCCGAGACCGGCACCTCTCCGTTGCGGCGACCGTGCCGTCAACAACGAAGTATGAATCTCAACCTGCACCGGCGCCGTCGTGCCCAAACGGGTGGCGACACCCGGCGATCACACCCGTGGGTGGAAGCGGCGCTCGAAGATGCACGTTGCGGCGCTACTCTCCGGCCGCGGGCTCCCGCATTGCGACCTCTGTGAAGAAATCGAGCAGCAGTTCGTTGACTCTGTCCGCCGCTTCGAAGGCCACCCCGTGTGCGGCGCCCGGAATGTGTACCACCCTCGCATCGGGGATGCGTACACCCAGCACGTCAGCATTCTCAGGTGGAACGAGTGGATCGCTGTCGCCCTGCAGTATCAGCGCGGGCGAAGTGATGAGTGGCAGACGTTCCCACGAGTCGTAGCTCATCAGCGCCGCCCACTGTGCGCGGAGTCCCTCCGTGGTCGGGGGATGCAGTGCGCTCACGCGTACGTACTCCTCCACGAGTTCCGCGTGGTCCGCCCTGAATTCAGGGCTGAGCATGTAGGGCACCCAGGCCCGCGCCCGCTCCTGGGGCGTCATATCTATGGTGGCCAGTTCCTCCAGCGCCGCGGCGTTCTCCGGCGCCGCGCCGAACGCGTGAACTCCTCCGCACTGCGTCGCAATCAGACTCACGCTCCATGCCTTATCCGGGTATTGGATCGCCAGTTCCTGCGCGATCATCCCGCCCATCGATGAACCGACGATGTGTGCCGCCGGGATGTCGAGCGCATCGAGCAGTTGCACCGCCTCGGACGCCATCTGCTGAACCGTGTACGGGCCCCGCGGCATCGCACTCCTGCCGGCGCCGCGATTGTCGAACCTCACGATGCGGTGCTGCGTCGACAGGGCGGGAATCTGTCTTGCCCACAGCTCGGTATTGCCTCCGAGTCCGGAGATAAGCAGTACCGGTGTCCCGGCGCCACTGACCTCGTGGTACAACTCGACGCCCTTGATGCTGGCGATTCCTGTTTGTTTCTCGTCCACTGTCTCTCGCTCCTTATGACTCAGAATGACGCAACCGCGGGAACCGCGCGAGAGACTCCCGGCGCGTCGCTCGTACCTCAGCCTTTGAGGCCTGATCTGCTACCGCTTCCACCGCAACAGCAAGGCGATGCTGACTATGCACAGTGCGGTACCCACGACGCCGACAACAGAATGCTGCCGCAGTGCGGATGTCTCAACTGCAGAGGTCGCCGAGCCGAGCCAGAAGCCGGAGGCGATGCCGTAGAGCAGGAGCAGCGATCCGATGAAGGCTGCCGCGCGGACGATGGACTTTGTTTCCGTTCTGGGTACCCCTTTGTCTCAGTGATTGCCTCTCACCGCCATGGTATGCGCGGAACGTCTCCTCGCGCAGGCCGCTGGCGGCGAACGCTGCCACCCATTGTACACGCTCAGCCTCGGCTGTTGCTCTCTTTGCCCCCGGATTGTGGTCCGATATGGGCCGTTTACCTATGTAAAACCAGGCTCCATTATGTCGTTGACACAGTCTCCCGCCATACGGTACAATTCACGCAGGCCATACTCCGTTCTACCTCCTCCTGATTGTCTTCGCCGTCGCAAGGTTGTACCGCCTACCGCGACGGCGAACTCATGTCTGAATCCCTCCGCCGCGTTCAAGCGTTCCTGTTCCACGTCGATCCATGTCCCGGCTGCACCGCTGATGGGCGTGGCCTTGTTGCGCCCGTGTGTTGCTCATTGACCTGTGGCAATCCCTGTCAGGGGTTGATGTTGCAGTCTCTCGGGCAAATAGTTGCGTCCCGCACTGATTCAAGCGTACACTCAGGTACGGCCATGCAGTCTGCAGGAGGTGCCGTTCATGCCACAGTCACGTGGGTCTCAGGGTTCTACCTCCCAGTCGGGAGACAAGTTCGATCGTATTCGCGATATCCTCCTCGGCGAAAGCCTTGACGAACTGAATCACCGGTTTGATGCGTTGGAGACTCGCCTGCATTCGCTGGAATCGACCCTCTCCGCGGAGATCAATGGACGCGTCGATTCCATCGAAGGTCGGCTCCTCGCCCGGATGGAGGAGCACCAGGCGTCTGAGCAGGCTCTGCGCGAATCCTTGAGTGACCAGACGAGCGCTCTGAAGGCGGAAGTGGCGGAGATTCGGACGCATCTTGAGGCTGAGCTGCGTAAGTCAGTTGCACATCTTGACGCCAACAAGCTGGATCGAGCGGCGCTGTCGGGCATGCTGGCCGCTCTCGCCGCCCAACTGGAGCACGAAGAACCTCTCTCCGATTCAGGGAGGGACTCGCATGAGTGAGGCGGGAGCAGATACGTCTGACCGCCCGCCTGAGGCAGAGGATGCCCGGCTGTCCGAGTTGCGAAGCCTGCTCATCAAACCCGAGCAGGTCAAGCTCGAGGAGTTGGACCGTCGGCTGACTTCTCCTGAGAGCCTCGCGGAGCAGGTTGGCGGCGTGCTGGCTCACGCCGTGGCCATGCGTGGCTCTCCCGATGACAGACTGGCGTTGGTATTGCGCCCTATTGTCGAGGATGCCATCCGGTCGTCGGTTCGGCGCAATCCTCAGTTCTTCGCCGACATCCTGTATCCGGTCATGGGGCCTGCCATCCGCAAGTCGATTGCGGAAGCCCTGCGGAACATGATGGAGTCGTTCAACTACTCACTGGAGACTGCGTTCTCGTGGAAGTACCTCAAGTGGAGGTGGGAGGCCGTACGAACCGGGCGCAGCTTCGCTGAGGTGGTGATGCTGCACACCCTCGTATACCGGGTTGAGCAGCTTTTTCTTCTCCACCGTCAGAGCGGCGTTGTCCTCAAGCACCTGACGGTGGATGGCATCGTCGCGCAGGACGCGGATCTGGTGTCGGGGATGCTCACTGCGATACAGGACTTTGTACATGATTCCTTTGGCGGAGGCGAGGGCTCACTTGAGACGTTCCGCGTTGGAGAACTGGGCGTCTGGATCGAGCAGGCGCCGCGTACCGTGCTGGCTGCTGTGGTGAGGGGAAACCCACCTCCGGAACTGAGCACGCTGCTCAGGACCCAGCTCGAGTTGATCGAGTTGCAGTACGTTGTGCCACTCGAGAGATTCGAAGGCGACACGAGTGGTTTCGCGAATACCACCGACTTGCTGACGCCCTGTCTCATCTCCGCGCAAACCGGCAAGAGAGGTCCGCGTTCGGCCGGACAGCGAGGGACGGGCGA
>CAYNXN010000150.1:0-3713 GCA_964401175.1 uncultured Dehalococcoidales bacterium
TGACAGAGGGATCGGGACTCACCGCCCGGGGCCTGACCAGGGCATGCCCTGAACCTGGAACTCAGAACGCGGAACCCAGAACGCAGAACTCAGTACGCTCTCTTCTCCCTTCGGTGTGTGTAGAGGCGCTCCGTGAAGCCGCCCTCGCGCTCAAAGGTGCCCGCCTGGGCAGCAAGCTGGCGGGAGAGGAGGTAGCAGGCCACGTTCAGCAGTGAGAGCGCGGCATTTGCCATGAGCTGCGCCGGCAACAAGGACTGGCACGGACTCACACTGACTGGCATGGATGGCCTGCGCATTCTCCCGGGTGGTGTCTGTCCGTGTGAGTCCGCGTCTTCTTGTCCGTGTCTGTTCTCCTGTCCGTGTTTGTCCTGGCTCTGTCGCCTTAGCTCCAGCTCCGCGTCACGCCAGGCCAGCACTTCCCTAAGTGTGGCGCAGCGGCGCGCCTTGAAGCGCCTCAGGGCAGGGTGCTCAGGCGGCCACTGCTCCAGTTCCCTCTGCCTCAAGTAATCCTCATAATCCAGGCGCAACTCCTCCAGGCTGGCGCGGGCCACGTTGGTGAGCTTCATCTCGGTCTTGCGGGAGGTGGCGCTGGCCTGGCTGCCCTCGGCGATGTTCTGCACCCCGCTCCGCGCCGCCTGCACCATCTGGTCGTGCGTGCGGCTGCGTCGCTCTATGTGGGCTTCGCAGAAGGCCACCGTGACGTCATAGACAAGCTGCGCCACCTGGAAGCTCTTGAGGTTGCGGTACCCGCCGCGTTTGGGTATGAGTAGTTCAGACTGTCGTTGGTTTCTCTCCGCGTCCATCCTGTCCATTGCTGTCCCCGCTCCGCCCGCGCAGGGCACTCCGCCCATGGTGGCCATGCCGCACGTGCAGTGTCAAGGGGGGCTGGCAGGTCAGGATGGTGTCAGTCGGTGTGTGCGTTGCTGCCTCAGGGGCGGGAAATGAGTATGGTGTCCCCGCATTTCCAGAACGCAGCACTGAGAACTCAGAACGTAGAACCCCTCGTTCTCACCCCACCAGCCGGTCCAGTGCTTCCGTGAGGCGCCTCTCGTCGTTGCGGTTGATGTGGAGGTGAGGGGCGAAGCGGAGCGAGTTCCCCCGCTGGCAGATGTAGATGTTGTCCTGCCTCAGGGCGGTCACGAGGTCGCCACTGGTGCGCTCAGGCAGGAGCGCGCCAAGCATGTGGGGACATCGCTGCGCCTCATGCGGCAACTGGAAGCCCAGTCGTTCCAGGTGGGCGCCGATCCTGCCGTTGATCGCGGCCAGCGTTTCTGCGATGTTGCCGATGCCCCATGCCCCTATCTGTTCCAGTGCCGCGATGGCGCCCGGCAGTATCGTGGGGGTGCATTTCTCACTCACCTCGAAGCGGCACGCTCCCGGCATGTAGGTGTCTGAGTAGCTGGCAAGTGAGGTGAAATCTTTCGCATTGCTGCGCGCCTGCCACGATTCCTCAAGCGGACGTGCGTGGCGCCATTGCTCGGACACATAGAGGAGGCTGAAGCCGTACGGGCAGAGGAGCCACTTGTAGCCGGCAGCCACGAGGAAGTCCGGACTGACTTCGTCCATGGGCAGCGGCATCACGCCAAGCGACTGGGTGGCGTCCACCACCAGGATGCTGCCCGTGTCGAGGCAGTCCCGTCCAATCGTCGGCAGGTCGATGTACGCGCCGTTCGTCCAGTGGCAGGTCGCGGTCGCCACCACTTTCACAGTCCGATCGATCCTGCTCGCGATGGCACGGGTCCAGTCACCGTCGCGGGGGCAAGGGACGGTGTCCACCGAGGCCCCGGTCTCCTGCGCCGCTCTCCTCCAGGGGAAGACGTTGGCGGGGAATTCCTCGGCGGCAACCAGGATGCGGTCGCCCGGTCGCAGATGCGGCTCGATGGCCCGTGCCGCCGTGCTCAGTCCGTAGGTTGCGGAGGGAACGACGGCATAGCCGTCGCTGTCGCCACCGAACAGCTTCGAAGCGAGTGTCCGTATCGTGTCCGCATCGTCAAAGAAGTGGGCGGTGGTGCGCTCCCATGGATGGCTCTTCTGGCGGACACCGGACAGCAGCCTGTTGGTGGACTCGTTCAGTTGCGGTGAGTAGTAGGCGATATTGAAGAAGGCGATGTCCTCCGGGATATCGAACAGGTGTCTCTGTGACTCGATGATGGACATATGGCTCCCTCCGCGACCCGCATGGCCGGTTCCTGGCCGGTGACGGGGATACTAGCACGATTGGGATGGGGACGTGGGATGGTGGCGGGTGAGAGGACTCAAGATGAGGTGAGGAAGGTGCGCCCGGCATTCAGCGAACTAATGTTCGGAGGCGCAAAGCTTAGGGGCGCGCAGGCGCCGTATGCGTTCTTCTGGGCCTGATTCTGAACGCGAGAGCGAATCAGGTACGGTGTCTTCGCAGTTCCCGAAGTCAGAGAGCCCTAAGCTCATCTAGATAGGGCCTTATGGCCCGTTCGAGGCGGACCATTGCGTCCACCATCTTCCGTTGAAGCTGAAGCCACCGTTCGACGTCCTTGAGACCAGCTCCCTCGATCCAGTGGACAACATACTGACAACGCCGTGTCTCGCTGTAATCCCAGGTGAGCGGTTCCCCGAACGTAGCATCAATTCCTGCCTTGTGGCTCTCAAGCCGATGGTACGCCTCCTTCGTCTCTCGGTCCTTTCCCTTTCCTCGGTCTATGAGGAACTGTACTCCTGCTCGTTTGCTTCTTTGGACGAAGTAGACGAAAGAGAATCCTGACACACCGGCTCCTGCCACTATCCAGTTCCAGTGGCCTGGTCTTTGGATGTTCGAATGTAGTTTGGTCTTGGTGTTGGCGAGGTCCAACAATTCGCGCCAGAATCGCTCTTGCAGCTGCTCAACCTCAGCGAGTTCTGACCTCTGTTCTCCTCCCTTCTTTGCCTTCGGGCTAGGCTCTGCAACAATCTCGAATCGAGGTGCAACGGGAGAGTCACCAATTCGGACGGCGCTCACTTGAACAAGATAGAACGCTATGTCAGATCCGGTGTTCTCGTTCAACCAGTCGCACGCCCGCTTGTGTTCATCGCGGGCTTGTGCGCATATCCAGATAGCCGTTCGTGCGCCGAGGTAAGACAAGTATGTGAGAGTCTGACCTAAGTGGGAATGGTCGGTGGGCCCTAACTGGCACTCGATCACAACTCGCCCCTTGCTGCTGTCGGCCACTATGTCCGGCCAGAAGTCGCCGGTACGCACAGCGTGTTCCAGTGGTGACAATGCGAAGCCTATTGCCTCGGAGAGCACGTCGATGTTCTGCATCAACCACGGGTTGAACTGATGCGCCTCGTGTCTCCAGACACCCGTCAGCGGTACTGTGACTAGCCTACCGATTGTCTCTTCCATGTCATTGCTCCCAGTCAAGAACTTCACAGCAACTCCGACGCTTTCGTTACAACCCTGTAGTCAACTCCCAGCGCGTCCTTGAAGTGTTTGGCAGCACAGTCGATCTTGCGCTTCTCATCCGGACGGAGGTCGGTGCGCCAGTTGTCGCCTTTCGTCTCACGGACTAGATACAGCAAGGACTCTCCGGTTGACTCGCCGTGCTCGTCCCGCTCCTCCATCACGATGGCCCAATCAGGGTTGTAGTCGCCGATGGGCGTGCTCACCGTGAACCAGCGCGGCAGCTTCACATACAGCTTCACGTCATCCCGCCGTTCCAGTCCTTCCACGAACGATCTCTCAACCTCGGATTCAGTCA
>CAYNXN010000151.1:0-3665 GCA_964401175.1 uncultured Dehalococcoidales bacterium
GCGGGCGACGCTAGTGCGGTACTGCCCCGGAAACGGATGACGTGTTGCTGGTGGATTGGCAATTCCGGGGACACCACACTGAATTCATCCTCACGTTCAGAATCGCGGCGCTCAGCCTCTCGTTCGCCGTCTTCGGCTACCCTGCAGCCTTGGCGCTCTGAATAGAAGAACTGACTGACACCATGTACACTTGCTTCATGCAGGAGGAGCAGATGGCCCAAGATAAGCCGCTTCTGGCCGGAATATGTGGGATCTACTGTGGCACTTGTCCCTCTTTTCTGGCGCCCAGAATTGGTGACAACAATCAGGTCAAGGCAGTTGCCGACCGGCATGGTATTGGCCTGGACGAAGTGGCCTGCGACGGTTGTCTATCCAACAGAGTCATGAAACCGTGCCGCATCTGCATTCGCGGCTTCCGGCAATGCAGCGCCGATCACGGTGTAACCTGGTGCTTTGAATGTGCTGAATTCCCCTGTGATCGACTTCGCGAACATCGAGACGCACACATCAAGAATGGGGTCTCCCATCACGAGCGCACAATAGAAGACCTGATGTGGATGAGGGAGCATGGTGTCAGCCAGTGGGTAGAAACTCAGGCCGCTCGAGCGCAATGCTCGACGTGCGGAACAACCAACTACTGGTTTGCGCGTGAGTGCTCTCATTGCGGTGCTCACATCAGGTGACCCAGCCAGATTCGCCCGCCGCTACCTGTGGATGGTGTACTCAACTCAAACCGAACGCCCACATGCGACGGCTTGTCCTGATGGGATTCCGGGGACACCGGCCGGGGGGAGTTCTGTGTTCTGTGTTCTGCGTTCTGCGTTCTGCGTTCTGCGTTATGCGTTCTGCGTTATGCGTTCTGGTTCTGCGTTATGCGTTATGCGTTATGCGTTATGAGTTTGCCGCCGCGGAGCGGCAGGGTGCCTGGGTACATGGGTGCTTGAGTGCTTGAGTGCTTGAGTGCTTGGCTTGGCCAGCCGGAGGCTGACGTTCTGGGTTGTACATGCTGCGTTCTGAGTTCTGCGTGCTGCGAACGGAGGCTGGCGAGTTGCGAGTCCGCGCCTGACAGGCTGTGAGGGAGTTGCCTCAGCCTCCCCGAGGTTGCCCGCGACGGTGGGTTGAACCTGAAAGTGAGTCAAGTGGTGCTGTCCCGGGGTTTGAAGCTGTATCTGTCGATTCCGAAGATGCGTACGAATCGCAGCGTACCCTCAAGCCTGCAGGGGAACACCGCTTGTCCTCGCAGCGATGGAACGTTATGGACTCCGGTCGCATGGCGACAGACCACGCATCCGTGTTCCTTGAGATACATGAACCTGCGCCACATCACATGCCGATAGAGTCCCTTCCCACGGAACGAGGGAAAGGTCCAACTCCCACCAGAACACCCCTCTCGCTCGTCGAACTGAACGAGGTAGGCAAGCGCATCGAACGATTTCTTGGCATCCTCATTGAGTCCAACCCATGCAATATGAGCCAGCGTTCCGCCCACGTATGCGCACAGACCCACAGCACCTGAGCTCAGGCATCGCTTCGCACCGGGCACAGTCAGTCTGCAGTCCTCATATCCGCGTTTGACAAGCCGACTGACGTCATCGTCCGATTCAACTATGTGTACTTCGAGGTTGTCCATCGGCGCCGCAGCGTACGTATCGTCCAGCGCAGTCAAGTCGAATTCGTGGACGTAGTACTCACTCCAGAAGAACGCTTTCTTGACAAGCATCCCTATGAAGCGACCTATTCCATGTGCCAGGCCGGATGCACCACCATCAGACCACAGTCTTTTCACCCTAGCAGGTGTGGACACCGCCCGCTCCTTGTGCACTCAGCTGTCACAACGACCCACTCTCCTCGCCATCTGTGACGCCATTACTGCCATGGTGCTGACCAGGATTGCCGTGGCAAACCGGGGGACACGACACTCAATTCTGCCTCACGTTCAGCATCCCGGCAAGCGGCCTGTCTCCTGCCTCTATCGGCTTGCCAGTAGCGTGGGTTTCTTGAAGACAAGTGTGGTGGCCCCGCGCAAACCAGGGAACCACAGGGTGCCCCTTCGGCATTATCCATGCGGAGAGCGTTGATGTACGCTAGAGGCCCAGACATCCCCAAAGGAAGGGAGAGAGCACATGGAACTGATGGAAGCGATCCAAGGCAGAAGAAGCATACGACGATTCAAACCGGACCCGGTCCCGAGGGCCGTGCTGGAGGAGGTGCTCGAGGCCGCCATGTGGGCGCCGTCCGGCATGAACCGCCAGGACTGGCGCTTCGTGGTCGTAACCGGCGACCCTCTCAAAGAGCTTCTGCGTGCCTTCGAGGGCGCTTTCGAGTGGCTGAAGCCCATACTCGAGAAGCAGTTCCCTGACAAGCCCAAGATAGTGGAGGGGATGAGGGGCTTCCTGAGCACCATGGGCGGCGCGCCCGTTGTGATTCTCGCCTATGCCGGGAAGGCGGCAAACGGCAACGATGACATCTGCAGTACGGCAGTTGCGGTGCAGAACCTGCTTCTCACCGCCTACGAGAAGGGACTTGGCGCCGTGTGGACCGACGGTGCTGTCTCCAACGAGAAGAGGATAAACGAGATTTCAGGCGTGACCGACATGAAGCTCGTTACGGTCGTGCCGATGGGGTATCCGGACCAGGACCCAAAGACGCCTCCGCGTCGTCCCGACCGGGTGACATGGCTCGGCTTTGGCGAGTAGGTCAACCGGGGCCGAATCCCGGGGACACCGGCAGGCCGGGGGGAGTTCTGTGTTCTGCGTTCTGCGTTATGCGTTATGCGTTATGCGTTATGCGTTCTGAGTTGGCCGCCGCGGAGCGGCAGGGTGTCTGGGTACATGGGTGCTTGAGTGCTTGAGTGCTTGAGTGCTTGGGTTGGCCAGCCGGAGGCTGACGTTCTGGGTTGTACATGCTGCGTTCTGAGTTCTGCGTGCTGCGGAATTCGGGGGGAAGGTCATCGATGCTTCACCTCCCTGCCTGCCCGTTGCATGGCATGGGTGCTCGGCGTTAGACTGGGTCTAGAGCAAGAACCGCCGGCTGACGCGCTCCCCACGCGGCGCAGCAGATGAACCGATGCCGCGCACCTTGTCTCGGACTCTGTGCCCTCTGTCCGCGAAGTAGCTGTCAGCCGGCGTGGGAGGACACCGATGAACGGCATATCGCGAGGCATCCGGGGTGCCGCACGAGGAGTCATGCGCCGGTTGCGGCGGGCCGTGGGCGGTATCGGCGCGTGGCAGGAGTTCCACCTGTCCGCGACACATCGCTCTGATGCCACAGTGGCTCAGTACCAGTACCTGCGTGCGCACGGCATTCGGTGTCAGCTGCGAAGCCTGTGGTCGCCGAGCGTGAGAGTCATCTCCAACGTTGGAATGGTCAGCCTCAGAGTGCACCGCGACGACGTGGCCAAGGCCTATCGTCTCCTGTCGGCTCAGGGCAACGACTCGGAGTAAGACCGGGGACGCCAGCCAGCCGAAGGACGGAGTTCTGAGTTCTTGGTTCTGCGTTCGTCGCCGCTGAGCGGCGAAGTGCCTGGGTGCTTGGGTGCTTAAATGCTTGGGTTGGCCGGCCGGGGACCAGTGTGAGGCCAACAAGTGACGAGCCCGCCCGCCGCGCGGGCTGCGAGTCCGCACCTGGGGCGCTGCAAGCTGGACAGGATGCCGCGAAGCAGCGGG
>CAYNXN010000152.1:0-3651 GCA_964401175.1 uncultured Dehalococcoidales bacterium
CGTACACGGTGTGTGGGAACCGTTGTCGTGGCATCCGCCCGGGCCGCTGCTAGGCGAAGCGGCGTGCTGCCGCGGTCATGACGCGCAGCTTGGACCGTACCGATTCGAGCGGCAGGGCGCGCAGGCCGCAATCGGGATGAAGCACCACCCGGTCGCGTGGCAGGCCTGCAAGCGCCCGGCTGATCAGTGCCGCTACCTCGTCTTCGGATTCAACGGTCGGCGTCTTCGTATCGATACAGCCAAGTCCGAGCATCTTGTCGCTCTGCTTGAACTGCGTCGACGCGAGGACGTCGTCGTTCTTGTCTCCCATGAAACCGTGTGACAACAGCGTGATGCCCTGCCATTCGAGCAGTTGAGGCACAATGCTGCCGACGGTGCCGCAGACATGCATCGCCACGGGAACGCGGAGGCCGGCGGCAAGGCGCTCGACGGCGTTCCTGGCGATGACCATCGGGGCGCCGACTGACAGGTATGGCTCGTCTATCTGGATCCACTCTGCACCTTCGGCCTCGACAGCGCGGGCGATATCCAGCAGCGCATCGGCGGTGTCAAGGTACACCTGCTCATCCCGGTAGCCGGAATACGGCGCCTTGATGCGTGTGGAGAAGACCAGCGTTACCGGACCGGTGATGAGCCCCTTGACGCGCGGCGCCAGCGTCTTTGCCAGGCGGAAGTCCTGCACAAACTCATCGGGCTTGCCGCGACCGATCCTGCCGTTGATAACGCTCTTTCCGTCGTACGTATAGCCCTCTATGGCCCGGGCGAAATACTCGATCATGTCGTAGCGGGTCTGCCCGTCTGTGACCAGGTCAACGCCTGCCTGTAACTGGTCCTCAACCGCGCGCCGTATCGCATCCTCTCCAAGCTCACTGTATTTCAGCGGATAGCTTCCTATGACCGTGGTCAGCATTCGAGGACTCCTTCCAGACGCTCTCTCAGTCGTCTGCGCCATTGTGCCACGAGCATGTCTTGAGCGCACGCGCTTCAGACGGGTGGCGTGCCTTCTCCTCTATCCGGCGGGTCGCCGGAATTGCGCCGCGAGCGTTTGACCGGGCCTGTCCCGTTGCGCATCTCGGTGAAGCGGCCGATTGGGGCAGTGTCCACGTGGCCGGTGGCGCGCAGGAACATCATCTTCGGTTGTCCGTCACGGTCGACGAAGATATCGAGAATCTCGACCTCTTCCTCTTCCGTGCTGTTGGGGTGGTACTGCGCCTTCATTCAACTGCCGCTGTCGACTGTTACCGCACCCCGCCTTGCTGCGCGAGTCGCTACAACTCCGAATACAATCGGCCCAGGTCGATGCCGCCTATGACCGAGGTCTCGTACTTACACTTGATTGCCTCGCGGGCCCTGGCGAGCTCGGGAGACGCGATGCCGTTCTCGATGGCGAGCCTGGCCTCCATGTAGGCGGCCAGATCGTCCACCCCCTTGAGCAGTTCTCCGTCCCGTGGATTGTACTGGTCGGCATTGTAGTGTGCGCTGATGGCCTCACTGCTGCAATACCGCGGCGCACCGTCGACGGTTGCCACACTGCGGAACTCATCTTCGGTGAACAGCCGCAGCTCAGAGTGCCACGCCTCCGGCACGAGCGGGTACACTTTCTCCTGCATCTCTTCTCGTTCGTAGCGCTTGATGAGTGCGCTCAGTCCTTCGACGGAGTGCTTGACCGGCGATATGATGTCCCTGGTGAGCGCTTCAGGCAGGTCGTGGAACAGTCCGGTGAAGTAGTTGTTGGCGCATCGCCGGGGACAGGCTCCCATCTCAAGCGATAACAGGTAAGAGACCATCGCCACGACGAGCATGTGTCCCAGTACCGAAGTCTTCGGAATGCGGTGTACGTGACTCCAACGCAGTTGGAACCGAAGCAGCCCGCAGAGATCCACGAAGCTCCTGAGTCGCGGAAACAGCTCGAGCTCCCGCAATCCCGCGAGGTCGTAATACTGTTCCTGTTGCGACGCCAGCCGGGCGCTTATTCGCTCCATCTCGTGTCCCTGCGGGTTCGCGCGGTAGATGATGTCGAACTCCCACTTCGTGGCGAAGAAGTGAGCCGCGTTCACCACACGGCGGTTCGCCGTCTCTGCAGACTGCGCGAAATAATCACGGAAGCGCGCGCAGAAGCCCTCGCCGAGCGGCGTGATTACCGGGGACAACGCCGAGTAGACCCACTCGTTGAGCTGCCTGTAACGTCCGGCGTCCTCTTTGATCTTGTAGAAGACCTGCGGTTTCAGGTCGGTGAGCACAAGCCGCTGCAGATACTCGAACAGACCCGCCTCGATAACCCCGGTCCAGTCGAAGCCGGGTGTCGCCGCCTCGTACTTGCCCAGGATGTAGGCGATGACCATCTTGTGTGCCTGTTTGTCCAGCTCGGTGAGTTCGACCGGACGTATCTGATCGTTCCACCGCTGCATATAGGCGGCGTCGAACAAACGCGTGAGTAATCCGGCGGTGATCATACGTACTCGCTCTCAGTGAGAGATGCTTCGCATTATACACTGCCGCCCCGTGCTGCCCGTGTCCGGTCGTTCCGGCCCGGGCGGCGGCCGGTCCCGATTCGCCTCGTGCTCGTACGTTCGTGTTACAATCTCAGGGCTTTATGGCCACGAGCAACTGAGGAAGGAGGCCCGAACGTGTGGGTCAGAGAACCAGGCAGAATCAACGAACACATCGACTTCCTGGGGACGCATGAACTCTGCTTCTACCTCGTCCGCGGCGAGCAGGCGCTGATCGTCGGCGGCGGGATGAGTCATGCCACCCCCGCGCTTGACGCGCAACTGCGCAACCTCAGCATCGATGCAGCACAGGTGCAATACGTAGTGCTGACGCACTCACACTTCGACCACTGCGGCGCGCTGCCGTATCTGAGACAGCGCTTTCCTGGTGTGCAGGTGCTCGGCACTGCGGCCGCGGCCGAGGTGCTGGCGAAACAGAAGGTGGTGGACTACAACGCAAAGATGAACGATGCTGCCGCGGAACAGGTGGGCTTGCGGCAGCAATGCCTCTGCGTCGCCGAGCGGAGCGAAGGCCTGGTCGTGGACAGGGTCGTGCGGGATGGTGAGGTGGTTGACCTCGGGGATGGTGTGCAGGTGGAGTTCTATGAGGTGCCCGGGCATAGCAGGTGCTGCCTGGCGACCTACGTTCCGGCATTCAAGGCGCTCTTTCCAACAGACACGATGCCCCAGCCAGTGCAGGCGTGGAACGACCTGTCGTTCCCTTCAGCGCAGTATGATTTCGAGCAGTTTCTTGCCTCTCTCCGACGGCTGACCGCCTTCGATGTCGAGATCCTCGGGCTGGACCATCATGGCGTCCTGCTGGGAGAGCAGGCGAAGGAGTACCTGAAGCTGAGCCTGGCGCGGTCGCTGGCGTTTCGCGACTACGTCGTGGCGAGGTATGCCGCCCTCGGCGATCTCGACGCGGTGGCGCAGGAGGTGACTGATGTGGCCCTGCCCATGGTCAAGCTCCCGTTCATCACTGCGGAGCTAATGTTCATAATCACCCGGGCCATGGTGAAGAACATCGTCGGCGCATCGTAGCAACGCAACGGAAGGTAATGAGAAGGGGCCCCTCTGCAGGGGCCCCTTCGCTGTCTTCTATGCGAGCTGATGCCAGGTGGCTACCTGCTGCGAAGTCGTCCGAAGCAGTCGCTGCAGTACA
>CAYNXN010000153.1:0-3613 GCA_964401175.1 uncultured Dehalococcoidales bacterium
GTCTCGAGGATTGAACCCATGTAGATGAACATCGGCATCGCCAGCAATGTGTAGCTGTGAATCTTTGAGAACAACTGGGAATACACAATGTCCATCGACGACATGCCCCTGGTCAGGAGCCCAAACACCATTCCGATTGAGCCAACCGCGACGGCCAGTGGAAAGCCGGTCATCACCGCAAAGACGAGTGCAACCAGCATGACGATGGCGACGAATTCGGGACTAAGGTCGATCACAGTTTCTCCCCCGTCACAACGACGTACACGTCGCGAATGAATGTCGCGAGCCCTTGAAGGAAGAACAGGGCGAAGCCAACGAGTATCACTGTACGACTTGGCGCCAGGAGTGGCTTCCAGATGCTGACCACCCATCGTTCGCCCGTGGCCCAGGAATCAATGGCCCATTGGGCGGAGACGTACACCAGCAGCCCAATGAGAGGAAAGAAGAACACAAGTGAACACACAACGTCTATGATCGCCTGAGTCCGTGGATTGAGTCTGCGGTAGAGCATGTCCATACGCACATGGGCTTTGCGCAGGTGGACCCATCCCCAGGACAGTGAGACGAGCATACCCCCCATGATCATGGCGGTCTGGTGGGCCCATACAGTCGGCGCATTGAATACATACCGCGACACCACTTCGTAGGTGGTGGCGAGGACCATACCAATTGCCACCCAGCGGACTGACGCTCCCACCCAGTAGTTCATCCGATCGATTGCATTTACTACAGCTCTGATGATGTTCATAGCTTCAGTCACCGTGGAACGTTCCAGCATCACCTGGCGGCTCCGTGCTGCATTCAACGGACAAGACGGAGCCGCCAGAGAGACAACACTATCCAATGCCCAGGGAGTCGCACGCATCCTTGAAGGACAACATCGACGCGAGCAGAACATCGTACTCTGCGTTCTGCGCGCGACGCTCGGCGTAGAAAGCCCGCGCCTCCGCAGCATACGCAGCTTCGACTGCGCTGGGCAACGGCTCCACTACACAGCCGTAGTCGATCCACTTCTGGACGTACTCGCCCTCTTTGACCACGCTCTCCGCAATGTATAGCTGTTGCTCAACTGTGAATGCATCCGAAACCATCTGTTTCAGGTCATCCGACAATGCATTCCACTTGTCCTTGTAGACCACGGCGGTTAGTTCGGTCATCGGCGCACGGGAGTACGACGTATAGTTGTACTTGGCTATCTCGTGGTGACCGCGACCATAGTCGACAAAGAACGTGTTGGACTCGAAGGCGTCTATGACGCCCCGTTGCATGGCCTCGTAAATCTCACCGCTGGACAGGAAGACGGTGGGCATGCCCATTCGAGCAAGTATTTCCATGCCATCCCCGGTGCCCCGCGTCTTCAGTGTCTTCAGGTCATCGACCGTGGCGATCGGTTTGGACGAGTGGATGAACACTTCCCCGAGCTGTGGGCTGGTATACAGGTAGTGCACGTTGGGAAGGTACTTCGCCATTATGGTCTCGATCTGCTCAGTCCCATCGTGCTGCAACCAGAGCATGAATTGAGTCGCCGATAGTCCACCGGACACCTGCGTCAGCGGCGCGAAGACCTGGGCTGTGCCTTCGAGGAAGGACAAGGCGTTGCCACCGACATCGATAGCGCCCTTGTTTGCCGCGAGCACCTCTTCACCCTCGGGTGCGACCGCGCCAGCGGGCTGCAGCGTGATTGTCAATCGCCCGCCGCACGAGGCGTTCGAACGCGCGATCGCACGTTCAACTGAGGCGTACGTGGGATCGCCTGGCTTCATGTGTGTCTGCATTACCCACTTGATAGCCTGTTGAGTGGGCTGCGATGGTTGCGTTGGTGAAGTGGGTGTTGTTGGTGCCGTTGGCGTGGTTGGTGTAGTTGGTCCGCCCGCATCCGGCGCACAAGCGCTGAGGATGAGCGCCAATCCCACCACCAGCCCGATCAGGATCCTGCCAGTTTTCTGCATCGTCTCTACCCCCTTTCTTGTCTTCAGTGCTGAGATTCCTTCGGCATGAGGGCCAGCCTCAAAGGATCTGGGCGTTTGTCATCGAAGGTGAGCAGAATACTACGGGAATGAACGCCCGGTAGCGTTCAGCGTAGTGATGCATTCTGTGACTCACAACGGCTGAATGGCAGGAGTCACTAGGGAGAGTTACGGACGGAATTCAACGCATCAACAGGACGAACCTGGACCAGGCCGAGGCGCATGGTGACGAACAATTGGTGATGGCAGTCAGGTGCCCATCTGAAGAACAGCAGTCCAGTACCGCGGGAAGAGCGACAGGTCATCGCGTGGCTGTCCAGGCATACCACGCTTGCACAAACGTCGCGCCACATGCACGACATCCGGACGCTCGCTGCGATTGTGGAGTGCGCCCCACCAACCGCAGGGCTTCTGGTAATCAGCAGCCTGCAGAAGAATGGCGCGTATAATGCAGCCGCGGACAATGCCTGAGCTTCCGCCGGTGCAAGAGCCGTATCCGAATGATTCCAGACCGACTGCGCAAACAAATCACGTCGAGAGGAGACCTGAATGATCGAATCAGCAATGCCGATAGCAGGAACTGCACTGCTGGTGATGGACTGCCAGAATGCCATTCTGGAGGGTCTGCCTGCGGCCACGCGTGAGCGGCTGCTTGGAAACCTGAATCGTGTGCTGGCAGCCGGCAGGAAGGCGGGACTGTTGACAGGCTACGTGGTGGTGGAGTTCAGACCGGGATACCCCGAGGTGAATTCGAGGAATGAGCGGTTCAATGGCGTGAAGACAGGGGGGGCTCTGCAACTTCACGACGCAGGGGCGCAGGTCGCGTCGGAGATCGAGCCGCAGCGCGGCGACATCGTTGTCGTGAAGAAGCGGGTCAGCGCATTCGCCGGCAGTGATCTGGAGTTGATACTCCGCTCCAGCGGCATCGACACCCTGGTGCTGGCGGGCGTGAGCACGCTCGGAGTGGTCGAATCGACAGCCCGGGCCGCTATCGATATGGATTTCCGGGTCGTGGTGCTGGCGGATGGCTGCGCTGATGCCAGCGATGAAGCGCACGAAGCGGCCATTCATCACGTGATTCCGTTCAGCGCAAAGGTCAAAACCTGCGCCGAATTCATCCGGGACCTTGACGCGCAGCAGCGTGAACGGTGAGGCAGTCCATTGGCGAGCCGGGCTTGCCAGATTGTGCCGTCGGCAATTCATGCTGCAGCGGCGACCGGCTTTTGGCCGTCGCCGTCGCGCGGGAGATTGTCCAATCGTGCGATATGGTGCACAGGAGCGCCGGAGGCCGGACAGTTCACTTGTCGGCATACAACCAGGCGAGTATGCTGAGACTTCGGCGGGCGTCTCGCCGGCACAAGCGTTACCGGAGTGGCAGTGTCTTCGTGCCTCAGAACCGTGCCGGGTCTGGCAGCGGCACAGCGGGGTGGTCATCGGTACTTCAGCGGGAGGATCGTAGCGATGAGTACACACTTAAGCGGCAGAGTGCAATCGGTCTTGTGCGAGGTCAATCCTGAAGACCTGGGCATTACGCTGACCCACGAACACTTCTTGATTGATATCCGCAGGTACTTCCAGGAACCTGGTCTGATGGGTGACCTGGCGTTCGCACAACAGCCGCTCACTCTTGAGAACCTCGATTGGGT
>CAYNXN010000154.1:0-3599 GCA_964401175.1 uncultured Dehalococcoidales bacterium
TCCTGGAGAACGGGGACTGCGTGCCTGCTACCGCCATCGAGGCAGGACCCTGCGTTGTGGTTCAGGTCAAGACCCGAGAGAAGGATGGCTATGACGCGGTGCAGCTCGGATTCGGTGTCTCCCGGCGCTTGAACAAGGCGGAGAAGGGTCATCTCCGGGGACTCGGCGAGTGTCGCGTGCTGCATGAGTTTCGGATTCCCGCCGGTACGGCGGAGGTAGGCACACGGGTGGATGTGGGCATTCTGGCGCCGGGCGACCTGCTGAAGGTGAGCGGGCGTTCGAAGGGACGAGGATTCGCCGGTGGTGTGAGACGGTACCATTTCCGCGGCGGACCCAAGACCCACGGTCAGTCTGACCGGCACAGGGCGCCAGGCTCCATCGGCTCCGGCACCTTTCCGGGCCGTGTCTTGAAAGGCAAGAAGATGGCCGGTCACCTGGGCGATGACCGTGTGACCGCCCTCAATCTGAAGGTCTTGAGTGTAGACCCCGAGCGCAATCTGCTGCTGGTTCGAGGTGCGGTGCCCGGCGCCAACGGTGGTCTTGTCATCGTTGAGAAGGTGGGTGAGTAACGTGAAGATTCCGGTGCACAATCTGCAAGGCGATACAGTCGACGAGATCGAGCTCGACGACACGGTGTTTGATGTGCCCTTCCGTGAGGGAGTGGTACACCAGACTGTCACCCGTCTGCTTGCCAACAAGCGACAGGGCACAGCCGCCACGAAGACGCGTGGCGAGGTCACGGGTAGTACTCGTAAGCTCTATGCTCAGAAAGGGACCGGCCGTGCCAGGCGAGGCAGCATCAAGTCTCCCCTGGTCCGTGGCGGAGGCATCGTGTTCGGTCCTTCACCGCGGTCGTACCGCCAGCGGATGCCGAGGAAGATGCGTCGGCTGGCGTTTACCTGTGCGCTATCGATGAAGGTGCGCGACGGCGCGCTGTGGGCGGTGGAGGAGCTTGATTTCGGAGCTCCGCGAACCAAGGATGTGGCGGCGCTGATCTCCCGCGCAGGGAAGGCCTCGTCGGTGCTCATCGTGGTGCCCGAGCCGCAGCCCGTTCTGTCGCTCTCGGCACGGAATCTGGAGAAGGCTACGGTCCGTCCGTGTGCGGTCATGAGTACGCTCGATGTGATGTCGCACGACAAGCTGATTGTGACTGTCCCCGCACTCCGCAAGATGGAGGCAATCTGGGGTAGCAAGGGGAGTGGCGATGAATCTGCATGATGTCATCCGGCGCCCGTTGATCACTGAGAAGGCGACTGACCTGCAGGGACAGGACAAGTACGTCTTTGAGGTTGCACGCTCTGCGAATAAGGTGCAGGTCAAGGGAGCGGTCGAGAAGGTCTTCAATGTTCGCGTGATCGACGTGAATGTGGTGACGGTTCCCGGCAAGATGAGGCGGCGTGGACGCAGACAGCTGCCGACTTCCCCGTGGAAGAAGGCGATTGTGCAGCTCAGGCCTGGCGACAGAATCACTTACTTCGAGGGCGTGTAATGGGATCAGTACTTAAGTGGCGCAGAAAGAAGATCAGGAAGCATCAACACAAGAAGCTGTTGAAGCAGACCAGATGGCAGCGTCGGCATGGCTAGCCAAGGGGTGGTCGAGGTAACCCTGAGAAGCAGTAGAGGAAACAGAACTCATGGCTCTTAAGACATTTAAGCCAACATCCGCCGGAAGGCGTAACAAGGTGGCGGTGATATCGGAGGAATTGACCAAGACTCCTCCGACCAAGTCACTGCTCGTTCCGGTGAAGAAGCATGCCGGCCGCAACAACCGCGGTGCGGTCACCGTTCGCCATCGTGGTGGCGGCAGCAAGCGCATGTTGCGCATCATCGATTTTCGCCGGAACAAGCCCGACGTACCTGGAAAAGTGGCGAGTATCGAATACGATCCCAACCGCACGGCGCGTATCGCACTGATTAACTACGCGGATGGTGACAAGCGGTACATACTCGCTCCTCTGGGCCTGCAGATCGGCGACACCGTTGTGGCGGGACGAGAGGCTCCCATAAAGCCCGGCAATGCACTGCCCCTGGGAATCATCCCGGTGGGAACGCAGGTGCACAACGTGGAGTTTGTTCCCGGCAAGGGCGGCCAGTTGGTGCACAGCGCCGGTGGTTCCGCGCAGTTGATGAGCCGGGAGGGCGACTACGTCCTGGTCCGTCTGCCGTCTCAGGAGTTGCGGCGGATTCACTGTGAGTGTCTCGCCACTGTTGGGCAACTGGGGAATGTTGACCATAAGAATGAGAAGGTCGGCAAGGCCGGCACGATGCGCTGGCGCGGCAGGCGGCCCACGGTGAGAGGCTCTGCCATGACCCCCCGCGATCATCCGCATGGCGGTGGTGAGGGTCGTGCGCCGCGCGGTATGCCTCCGAAGACGCCCTGGGGCAAGCCGGCCCTGGGTGGCAGGACAAGGCGCTGGAAGGTCTCCGATCGCTTCATAGTCAGGCGGAGGAAGTAGCATGTCAAGGTCACTGAAAAAAGGTCCGTACTGTCATCCCAAACTGGTGAAGAAGATCGATGCGCTGAACAAGTCGGGCGAGAAGACGATTATTCGAACGTGGGCGCGTTCTTCCACCATTCTTCCGTCGATGATCGGTCACAACCTGGCCGTACATAACGGAAGGAAGCATGTGCCGATATTCATTACCGAGAACATGGTTGGTCACAAACTCGGGGAGTTTGTAGCCACGTACACGTTCAGAGGACATGTGGCCAAGAGCAAGGCGCAGAAACGGTAGGGCACTGAACTATGAAGGTTAAGGTTGTAGCGAAAGATATCGGTATGCCGAGCCGCAAGGTGCGGCGGTATGTGGACATGGTACGCGGCAAGAAGGTCGAAGAGGCACTCGCGGTGCTCAGCTTCATGCCGAGTCCCGGCGCTCGTGCCGTTGCCAAAGCAGTGAAATCGGCGGCCGCCAACGCGGAGAACAACTTCCAGACGCCGACCGCCTCTCTGCGCATCGTGGCGATCCACGCTGATGAGGGGCGGACATTGAAACGGTTCCGTCCGCAGTCGCGAGGTCGGATCAGCCCGATTTTGAAGCGGTCGAGCCATGTCACCGTGTTTGTTGAGGAGGACTAGACTTGGGCCAGAAAGTACATCCCGTTGGGTTCAGACTGGGATTCACCAAGGAATGGCAGGCGAAGTGGTACGCCAACAAGGAGTACCAGACGCGGCTGCATCAGGACCTCCAGTTGCGCAAGGTATTGCAGCGGCGCGCTCGCGAATGCGGAATTGCCCGCGTGGAAATCGAGAGGACCGGCAGCGAGGTGTACGTTACAGTCTACTCCGCGCGACCGGGCATATTGATCGGTCGCGGTGGGCAGAACGTCGAAGCCTTGCGGCGCGAGCTGGAGCAGGTGGCCCGGGAGCGGGTCAGGCTGACCATTCGTGAGGTTGACCAGCCGGAGATGGTGGCCGCGCTCGTGGCGTTCAACATAGCTGAGCGGCTGGAAGCTCGTGTGCCCTACCGTCGCGTTATGAAGCAGGCGTCGTTCCGTACGATGCAGGCCGGTGCTCAGGGCGTGAAGATTCGAGTGGGTGGGCGTCTAGGTGGTGCGGAGATCGCTCGTTCCCAGACAGTACATGAGGGCAGGATGC
>CAYNXN010000155.1:0-3592 GCA_964401175.1 uncultured Dehalococcoidales bacterium
CGACTTGAATGTCGAACCGTCTCAGAAGGTGTCGCAGCCTGAGTTCATCTTGAAGAAATGGCAAAGGAGCAGCGAAATCCCTTAGATCTCCTGTCTTCGGAATGTAGTCGGTGCTGCTTAGAAGGATATTAAGAGAGTAGTCAGTCACTTCGACGGCATCGTCTCTTTCCGCGTTAGCAGTCAGCCACTGTCGCAAGAACAGTATCTGGTGTTTCGGCTGAAGGCCTCTAATCGTCGCCAGGGCACGTTCAGCACTGGCTTCACCAAGCAGCATCGCAGTCGCAATTGAGGCGGTCTGTAACTCAGGATTCCGTATTCGGGAAAGCGTCTTATCAGACGCGGTGCCCTGTTGGCGCGCTTCCCGGTCAACTTCGTGGGCGGCGATCGACAGACGCGCGAAGGCCCAGTCGAGCATATTTTCCTGATGGTGATGTACCCCTGCGTCCTCCACAATCTGAATGGCCAAATCGGGATCAACCCACAGCAACTCGGCAGCAATCGCGTCCGCTCTTGCACCCAGAGCCTGAGGGTCGACTTGCGAGTACAGCAGTCGGACCTCCTCCAGTATCTCGGGCTCCACCCATAGACCTTCCTGCATACGCATGCGTGCGATAGTGGCAAGCATGTGCAAGCGGTCTTCCTTCATGATCGCGGTGCGCGCGAGAGCGAGAGCTGCTTCATGCTGTCCAAGTGCTACCCGTGCCTCAATCTCAGACTGCCAGATATCGACTCCATCCAATTCTTGAACTATCGACTTCCTCAGGCAGAAGCCGAAGGCGGCTTCGGACCTATTGAGCGAGTGCGCAGCCCGCGCTCCAAGGTCCGCCCGGCGCAGCACGGCGCCAAGCGACTGTGTCCGCTCGATGACTCGAGTGAAGTGTTCTAGGTCAAGATGCTCAAGCACTTCCTTTTGTCGCCCCGCTTGCTCGAGATAGTCTGGAAGGTATGCTAGGGCAGCGTCGCTTGTTGCCTCACGCAGCAGATCGTCTACAATGCGGTTGGTTGCTTCTGTACCGAGACTCGCCAGTTTCAACGCGACATGCTTTCGATGGGCCTCGGACACGAATGCCAAGCGCCCTGAGTTTGCGTTCACGACGATGAACGGCACCTTGCGCAACGTCGCTTTGGTGTCTTCGACTTCGCGCGAAGCGAGACGCGCCAATTCCTCAGGAAGGACTGGATGTCGGCAGTTGGCAAGAACAGCCAAGGTAAGTTGCTCGTCGTCCGCTAGGGAGATAGCGTCCCATTCGGACGCAACGAAGTCAGGTATTCTGCCCGTTCGGGCCTCAAGTAACTCAGTGGCATTCACTCCTGACAGAAGCATTCGTCGAATCGATGCCAAATGGCCTGGGATTCCCGCACCGGCCATAGAATGCACCGACGCCAATGTGTCTTCGTCGTGAACGATGTCACCCAGGTAGTATCGAGTCTGGTCCAAGGTGAACCTAGGCACGGGGAATGTCTTACGGCGCACATTTCTGTGAATGTGCTTTGCAAGGCGATCCTCGGAGCCCGCAATGGCGAAACGGAAGGGCGACAGCCCAAATGGGAGAATCCCTTGCAGGATATCGTCGAGCGCACGCGTTGCTTCGTCCGGCATGTCGTCAAGGCCATCAACGATAAGAAGATAGCGCTCTTTGCGCGCGTTTCCCCTACGGTCTAGGGCAACGAGTCGCGTGTGCAACGCGTCTCGGTCGGCCACGCCGACAGAGCGGGTTGGCCGTCCAAGCAGCAAGTCAATCTGTGGACACAGAAGTTGAATCAGGTACTCAGGGGCGTAGGCCAGTCGACTGCACGGGTTCAAGAAAAGCGTCAGACAGTGGTCGGCGTGGCGGTTCGCGTACTGTTGCAGCAGTGTGGTCTTTCCGTAGCCTTCTTCCCCTTCAACGATTACGAGTGGTGTGTCGGCCTTCAATATGTCGTCGAGGCTGTCCAGGAGGTTCTCTCTAGTTACAGGCCGCTCCGGAAAGAGGCCCATGTCTCCGCACAGGGACGGTAGGTTAAGAAACTCATCCACGCCGGGCATTTCACCTCCCAATCCTCAGATGATCGAATAGGGCCTGTTAGGGTATTCTGTGCAGTAGCCAATTGACCACCGCCCGCTTGGGCGGGAGCATGCAGAGGAACTCACGCTCCGACCTCCGACTTCAATTCTAACAGCACAAGGCACCATGCAACGCCGACTACCGAAGCATGAGCGCCCGGTGGAGACAGGACTCGCAGGTCTCCCACAGTAGAGTCCCAGGGAGTGGTGTAGGAGGAGACTAGCAAAGAGAGAGGTCACTGCGTCATCATCATCGAAACCGGAAAAGAAACGATGGAGGTGACGACAGTGACCGAGGAAAGCATGGACCTTGTGGAGTATCTGCGCAAGCGAGGGGAAGAGCCCGACGTTGATTTCCTGCGAGAGGCGGTGGGAGTGGTGATGCGCGGGATCATGGAGGCTGAGGTGACGGAGAAGGCCGGAGCCGGCTACGGTGAACGGTCGCCGGAGCGCGTAACGCAGCGGAACGGGTACCGGGCGCGGCCGTGGGACACGCGTGTGGGGACGCTTGAGCTGCGCATCCCCAAGGTGCGGGAAGGGAGCTACTATCCGAGCCTGCTGGAGCCGAGGCGGCGGAGCGAACGAGCGTTGCTGTCGGTGGTACAGCAGGCCTACATCGAAGGGGTATCGACGCGGCGGGTGGATGACCTGGTGAAATCGCTGGGCTGCGAGGGCATCTCGAAGAGCCAGGTGAGCCGGATCTGCCAGGAGCTGGATAGCATGGTCGAGGCGTTTCTGACGCGGCCCTTGGACGGCGGGCCGTACCGCTACGTCTGGGTGGACGCGCTGACGCAGAAGGTGCGGGAGGCTGGCCGCATCGTCAATGTGAGCGTGGTCATTGCCACTGCGGTGAACAACGAAGGCCGACGGGAGCTCCTCGGCCTCGACATCGGCACGAGCGAGGACCATGCCTTCTGGCTGGCGTTTCTGCGCTCGCTCCTGGCGCGGGGGCTGTCGGGAGTCGAGCTGGTGACCTCTGATGCGCACCAGGGGCTGAAGGAGGCCATCGCCGTGTGCTTCTCTGGTGCGTCATGGCAGCGCTGCCGGACGCACTTCATGGTCAACCTGCTGAGCCGGGTGCCGAAGCGAGCGCAGGCGGCGGTGGCAACCGTGGTGCGCACCATCTACCAGCAGCCGACGGCGGAGCAGGTGCTCCAGCAGCATGAGCAGGTCGTACGGCACTTCGCTGCGCGCTTCCCCGCGGTGGTCGAAATGCTCACCGCGGCCAAGGAGGACATCCTCGCCTTCACCGCCTTCCCCCATGCGCACTGGCATCAGATATGGTCCAACAACCCACAGGAGCGACTGAACAAGGAGATACGGCGCAGGACAGATGTCGTCGGTATCTTTCCGAACCGGGCCGCAGCAGTGCGGCTGATCGGCGCCGTCCTCAGCGAGCAACATGACGAGTGGCAGGTGAACCGGCGCTACCTGCCTCAGGTGTCCGACATCACGAGCGTCGACTCACTGCTGCAGGAGGTGGCGCTACCCGCAGGCATACACTGAGCAACTGTCGATGGTGATGATGCCCTCATACACCACTTGACG
>CAYNXN010000156.1:0-3517 GCA_964401175.1 uncultured Dehalococcoidales bacterium
CTGTATCTCGTTCGCCGTGATTCCACTGGAATCGCCGACCTGGTGTCTGACCACCACGTACTCTTCCGGCGTATACGCCTCTCCCCCGAAGTTGTAGAGTCGAACCAGCAGCGCTCGGTAGTACTCCGGGTAGTACAACACGATCGGCTGCCACTCTCCCTCCGGGGAACGCTGCACATAGAGGTCGAAGAAGTCCTCAGCCGGCAAGTCGGCAAAGGCCGCGACGCCATGGAAGGCGAGCAACGCCGCCCGGTTGTCGACGACGACGTAGCGGCAGCCGTACTCGTCGAGCAGGGCAACTCCTGCGTCCTCGGTCTGTGCGGTGAAGCAGCGGCCGGCCGCGCCGGCGCCCTGCTGGAACGGGTTCGCCACTGGGATGCGCTGGCCGAGCCGTGTGATCCAGTGACCGTAGTCCCACCACGCCATGATGCCATAGGCGCTGTCAGGATAGTCGAATGCGCCCCAGTTCGCGGGGACGTTGTACCGACGGTAGTACGCATCGGGTTCGAGTGGTGGTGGAGTGTTCTCACGCAGCCACTCAGTCGTCTGGTACCAGCCCGCGGTCATCAGCCCGGGCTCTGTGGCGAAGTTTCGTGCCATGTCAACGCTGGGTACGATGAAGATGCCAATCAGCATGGCAATCGTGACGGCGATGTTCAGCACCGCAGCCCGCTTCTCGGCGCGTTGCGCCTGCAGCGTCCGCAGCGCCGTCTTGGATTTCGCCCCCGCCGGCACGGACACCTTCCGGTGCAGACTGTCCACTTGTCGCTTCATCGCAGGATGCGTGAGGATCCAGCCGGCCAGAAAGCCACAGAGGACGGCGGCATTCACGGCGAAGTAGTATCCGAACCGGCGCTGCAGCAGGGTGGCGGCCAGCATCACCAGGGTCCACACGAGGAACAGCAGGACATCGTTGCCTCGTGGGCGGCGGGAGGACCGAACGAGCAGCACGAGGGCGATGAGCGAGCCCGCCAGCGCGGTGACGAAGTTGTTCCACGCCACCACAGGCGAAAACACGCCATCGGGGAAGAACAGTGGATGCATCTCCATGATGGTCAGGCTGGTGCCGGAGGGGACCATGAACCTGATGGCACGGGTCACGTACGTCACCAGATCTGGAAAGACGAGGAACAGCGCGAGGACGACGAGCGCAAGTGCGCCGCCGAGCGCGCCCACGAACCTGCCCCGGGAGAAGTAGAGGTGGTGGCCGAGGTGTGAGAGGCACTTCAGCACCACCGGGGCGGCGATGATGGCCAGCATTGCCAGGAGGTACAGCGCAGTCATGGAGTGTGGCCCGATGGTGGGAGAGGCGAGAACGATTGCCACTGCTCCCGTGACCGGGAACACCAGCAGCATGTCGTCAACCTGGTGCGCACGTGGGTAGTCCATGATCGTGCGGACGATCATGTACACGACGAGCAACGCCAGGACAAGCACGCTTCCACGCCAGGCGAGCAGGTACAGGCCGAGAGACACGCCGGCGAGCAGGGCTGCGGTGAGCACGTGCCGGTAGCGGGATGAGAGGATGTCGGCCGGGTGCCTGACGCTCACCTCCGCCGTGGCGGCTCGGCGCAGGGCGACCATCAGAAACAGCAGGACGGCTGTGGAGCAGAGGGCCTCGGTGACATGGTGGTCGGTGAACCCCAGTATCGAACGGGAAAGGAACTCACCCGGGAGCACTGCGATGAGTATTGCCGCCGCCGCTCCCGCGATGCGCCCGTAGAGATGGCGGCCGATGAAGTAAACCGGAATGACGGTGAGCGCGCCGAGAATCGGCGGGAAGTAGGCGCCGCACAGGTCAATGAGCATCGCCGAAGGGTTGCCGCCGCCCAGGATGAGGGCCGGCACGGCGATGAGCCAGGTGGTGAGTGGGTGGAACGGTTGCCGCGCGCCGGTCGGGAAATTGGTGAAGGGGTCGAACGCGGTGATGTGCGGGAAATTGTGGATCAGATTATCCACCAGGCGCATGCGGTACCACGAATCCATCTCGCGGAACCAGACGTTGCCGTCGACGAACACCGTGTCGTACGGCCAGAGGATGCGGATGGCCAGCGCAGCCGCAATTGCTCCCAGGATGATACCCCAGGTCAACAGACGGTCGCTGCGAGCGGCGCGCGAAGTTGGTTCAGACATGGCGAATACGACGGAACGGGTCAGATTATAGGAGAAGGCACTGCGGCACGCAATGAGGCATATTGACGCAGGTCACCGGACGCAGATAGAGTAGTCGCTGCCGCATGGAGGTCAGCGTCCTGTGGTGCCGTGCCACTCATGAGGGCGCGCAGCCGTGCCGCGGAATATGGCATTATAGTACGATGACAGAGAAACGGAAGGGGGATTTGACCGAATGAAGAGGACTACCTGGCTCCTGCTCGTCGGATTGCTTCTGGTTGGACTTGCCGCGTCTTCGTGCAGCTCATCCTCGGGCTCGGGCAAGCTGACCGTTGCGACCGATGCCACCTGGCCGCCGTTTGAGTATGTCAACACGGACACCAAGGAGATCGAGGGCTTCGATATCGATGTGATGCTGGCCATCGCTGAGGAGGCCGACCTCGACATCGAGTTCGTCAATGTGGGTTGGGATCCGTTGCTGACCGGCATGGCGCAGGGTACGTATGACATGGCCATCTCTTCCATCACGATCACGGAGGATCGCAAGAAGGACATGCTCTTCTCCGCACCGTATTTCGAGGCGGGGCAGATCGTTGTCGTGGGCATCAATGAGACGGCGATCACCGGGCCGGGGAATCTCTCCGGTGTGGTCGGCGCCCAGATCGGTACGACCGGCGCATTCGAAATCGACAAGATTCCCGCTGCAACGCTCAAGACGTACGACGACATCGGCTTCGCCTTCCAGGACCTGATGAACGGGCAGATCGTCGCCGTTGTCTGCGACAATCCGGTGGCCCTGGGTTACGTCCAGGAGAATCCCACCAAGCTGAAGACGGTCGGTGAAGTGTTCACCGATGAGTACTACGGCATCGCTGTTGCCAAGCGCAACGAGGGCCTTATCGACGATCTCAACAAGGCCATCGCCGCCCTTGAAGCCAGGGGCACATTCGACCAGTTGTCGGACAAATGGCTGAGGTAGGTGGACGTTGACTCCTGGGGATACGAAAGCGAGGCCGGGCGGAGCAGCCGCCCGGCCTCCTTCACCGGACGATGAGGCCGCCCGAACCCGGGCGCAACTCAGTCATGTTGACGGTGCCGCCCTCGGCTATCGTCTCGATCCCTGGTGGTGGCTGGTGGTGGCAGTGGCCGCCATCATCATTGTACTGATCGTCGGCCGCTCCGACCCGTACCTTGACATCCTTGTCTTCGTTCGTGACGGCATTGTCGTTACGATAATCCTGACGCTGGCCTCGTTCGTCTTCATCATGGTGGTCGGCGTCCTTGGTGGCCTTGGACGCATCTCGCGCAACCGGCTCATCTACTTCGTCTCTTCGCTCTACGTGGAGATCATCCGCGGCATCCCGCTGCTGGTGCAGTTGATGTGGTGGTACTTCGCCGCGCCCGT
>CAYNXN010000157.1:0-3436 GCA_964401175.1 uncultured Dehalococcoidales bacterium
GGCCACTGCGCTTCTTCTACGGCCGCTAGAAGACGACGAAGCTCGCGGCAGCGGACGGGAGGTGAACTGAGATGAAGTACTGCATCTGCAGCGATACGTTTCCAGGTTGGTCCGTTGAACGGATCTTCACGTTTGCGCAGCAGACCGGATACCAGGCGGTTGAGCTGGCTTCGTACTCTTTCTGCGACAGCATCACGGATGTCGCCGCCGCGGAGCGCCGGCGGATTCGCGAGTGGGCGGAGGCAGCGGGAGTGGAGATCGCCGGGCTGCACGCACTGTTCACTCCGATTCCCAACTTGCGGCCGCTGCATTCGTGCCCCTCATGGCTGCAATTGAACAGCGCCGACCCTGAGATACGGCAGAAGACGAAGGACTACCTTAAGGAACTCATTCGCTTTACAGGTGAAGTGGGGGGGACCAACGTGGTCCTCGGTTCGGCAGCATCGCGCAACATCCCGAAAGAGGTCCCCTTCATACATGGCTGGCACACGGCCGCCGCCACGCTACGCGATGCCGCCGAGTACGCATCCGAACACGGCGTGACCCTGAGCCTGGAGCCCATCTCGGCAAACCTTACGAACTTCATCAACACGCCAGACGATGCCATGAAGATGGTGCGAGAGGTGGACCACCCCAGGTTGAAATGGATGCTGGACTGCTTCGCGGCGTACAACCAGGGCGTTGACACACCGGCGGCCATACGACAGTATGGCACCGACCTGGTACACGTACACATGAACGATGAGAACAAGAGCTGGCCCGGGACCGGGAGAATCGATTTCCCGCCTATCGCTCAGGCGCTGAAGGACGTCGGCTACTCCGGTTTCCTCTCGATTGAAGTCATGGACCTGAGACCTGACCCGGAGACCATCGCTCGGGAGGCCCTGAAGTCGCTGCAGCATCTCTTCGAGTGACGCGACGGGTCTTCCTGGCTGCAGGCGGCTGGCTCTACAGGCGGAGACGAGATGGCTGAGACCAGCGCTGAGGGACCGCTGTTTGCGCTGCCCGAGGAGCGTCGCTCCGGTCCTGAAGGCCGCGGCCCGTCTCCGCTGGCCTCCCGCATGCGTCCGATATCGTTCGACGAGTTCGTCGGCCAGCAGCATATCGTCGGTCCCGGCAAGGTTCTGCGCACCAGCATTGAGAGCGACACGCTGCCGTCAATCGTGCTGTGGGGCCCACCGGGGACCGGCAAGACCACGCTGGCGCGAATCATCGCCCGGACGACGCACGCGTATTTCGCTCCGCTCAGCGCCGTCACTGCGGGAGTCGCCGACCTGCGCCGTGTCATCGACGAAGCCCGCAAGAGGCGCAGCTTCTCCGGTCAGCGAACCATCCTCTTCATCGACGAGATTCACCGGTTCAACAAGGCGCAGCAGGACGCGGTGCTGCCATTCGTGGAAGACGGCACGGTCACTTTCATAGGCGCCACCACGGAGAACCCCTCGTTTGAGGTCATCTCGCCCTTGCTGTCGAGGGCCCGTACGTTCAGACTGGAACCTCTCACCACGGACGACCTGAAGGTGATCGTATTGAGAGCAGTGGCTGACACCGAACGAGGGCTGGGCAATTTGCGCGTCGACCTGACTGACGAGGCGGTCGAGGAGCTGGCAGCCGCCGTGAGCGGCGACGCCAGAGCAGCACTCAATGCGGTGGAACTCGCCGCCGGGGCAGCGCGCCCCGACGAAGCAGGACAGCGGCATGTGGAGCTTGAGGCGATTCGAGAGGCGCTGCAGAGCAGGACGCTGCTCTATGACAGGGCAGGCGAGCAGCACTACGACCTCATATCGGCGTTGCACAAGTCACTTCGCGGCTCGGATCCGGACGCATCACTGTACTGGCTGGGACGAATGCTGGAGGCGGGCGAAGACCCCTTGTACGTGGCAAGGCGGATGGTCCGGTTCGCCTCAGAAGACGTGGGGATGGCTGATCCGAACGCCCTCGTCATCGCGATGGCCGCCCAGCAGGCGGTGCACTTCGTGGGTTTGCCCGAGGCCAACCTGGCGCTGGCTCAAGCCGCCGTGTACCTGGCAACCGCGCCTAAGAGCAACGCGCTCTACGCGGGCTACTCCGCAGTGCAACAGGATATCAAGAAGGGACCAAACGAGCCCGTGCCGCTCCACCTGAGAAACGCCGTCACCGGCCTGATGAAGGCGATGGACTATGGCAAGGGCTACAAGTACGCCCACGACTATGAGGGACATTTCGCAGCGCAGGAGCATCTCCCGCCGGGGCTGCGCGGCAGGCGCTACTACATGCCGTCCAACCAGGGATATGAGAACGAGGTGGCGGCGAGATTGCAGCAGTGGTGGGGTTCTCGCCGCCCCAACTCATCCAGAAGACCGGAGGCATGAGCCGACCCCACCCTCCGGATAGCGGGCTACTTCACGACGTCGCCGAAGACGGCCTTGAACGGGTCCTTCACCCGCTTCGAGTTGCCATCCACCCTGAATTCGTACTTGCCGGCGCTCGACTCTATCTTAAGCTCGGTGTAGCTGCGGCCCGAATCGTCCGAGCCACTCGAGGTGTCCTTCGCACTGACCTTGATCTTCTTGACCGAGGCATTCTGAATGGCGAAGTTCTTCGGGTTCTCCCGCAGCGCCTCATCGGGCGACATCTGCCAGTATCGCTCCGAGTAGTTCATGGTGGCCTTCAACTGATCGCCCCAGCGCGCAAAGAAACCCTTGCCTTCCTCCTTGCCCTTGCGCTGTGCCTCAGTGACTGCCTCCTTCATCATGTCGCCGGTGAGCTCAGCAAAGACGATGCGGCTGTCGGTCAACACGACGGTATATGTATCGGACCGCCCAAACGACTTCGGTTTTCGAACAAGTGGAATCACCGCCGCGATCTGTTCGTTCATCAGGTCCTCCTTTCCTTCCGCCACTCGGGGCTGCAAAACGCCCACGCGACGCACTTCAGCGCAGTGACGGGGACAGCAGACTTCACGCCACCACGCCCCCTGTGAATCCCGTTCCAGCACTGACTGCAACCAGGCAGCGTCAGCGCCCCATCCAACCACCGTCGACCGGCAGCACCACGCCGTGCACATAGCTCGCGGCATCGGAACAGAGGTACACCACCGCTCCCTTCAAGTCGTCAGGCGTGCCCCAGAATCCGGCGGGGATACGGGACGTGATCGCCGGGCCACGTACAGGATCCCGTTTCAGGGCTCCGGAGAGGTCCGTGTCCATGTAACCCGGTGCTATGGCATTCACGTTGACGCCTTTCGACGCCCATTCATTTGCCAGCGCCTTGGTCAACTGAGCGATACCACCTTTCGCCGCAGCGTAGCCGGGCACGGTGAAGCCTCCCTGGAAGGAGAGCAGCGATGCGGTGAAGACTATCTTCCCGTACTTTCGCGCCACCATTTCCTTGCCGAACTCACGGGCCAAGATCGGAAGAGCGTCGTGTAGGGAAAGAGTGTAGGATAGGGTGGGGG
>CAYNXN010000158.1:0-3407 GCA_964401175.1 uncultured Dehalococcoidales bacterium
CCGATGAGGCCGATGGTGGAGAAGTGGTTCGCCCAGTAGCTGCCGAGCCGTTCCTTGATGCTGCCGAGGTAGTAGCGCGAGTACGGGTACAGGCCGTCCTCAGTGAAGCGTTCGATGGCCTTCCGCTTGATCTCGAGGCTGTCCCGGGCGTAGTCCATCAGCCGGCCCAGCCGCGAGAGGAAGTCCTCCCGTGAGACCGCGAGATGACCGATGCGCGGCAGGTTGATGGTGACCACACCGACACTGCCGGTGAGAGGGTTCGAGCCGAACAGGCCGCCGCCGCGCTTTCGCACCGCCTCGAGGTCCAGCCTCAGCCGGCAGCACATGCTGCGCGTGTCCTCGGGGCGCATGTCGGAATTCACGAAGTTGGCGAAGTACGGTATCCCGTACTTGGCCGTCATACGCCAGAGCATGTCGAGCTGGTCGCTGTCCCAGTCGAAGTCCTTCGTGATGTTGTACGTCGGAATCGGGAAGGTGAAGATACGCCCCTTGGCGTCGCCCGCCATCATCACCTCGCAGAAGGCCTGGTTGATGAGATTCATCTCCCGCTGAAACTCGCCGTAGGTCGCGTTCTGCGGCGTGCCACCGACGATGACCGCCTCGTCGGCAAGATGCGACGGCGGATTCAGATCCATGGAGAGGTTGGTGAACGGCGTCTGGAAACCCACGCGCGTCGGCACATTCAGTCCGAAGATGAACTCCTGCATCGCCTGCTTCACACCCCGGTAGTCGAGGTTGTCATACCGGACGAACGGCGCCAGCAGCGTGTCGAAATTGGAGAACGCCTGCGCTCCGGCGGCCTCTCCCTGCAGCGTGTAGAAGAAGTTCACGATCTGGCCGAGTGCGCTGCGCAGGTGCTTGGCCGGTGTGCTCTCTACCTTGCCACGTACGCCGCCGAAGCCACGCAACAGCAGGTCTTTGAGGTCCCAGCCGCAGCAGTACACGCCAAGTATGCCGAGGTCGTGCAGGTGAAAATCCCCATTGGTATGCGCATCGCGGATCTCCGGCGGGTAGATGGACCCGATCCAGTAACGAGAGGCGATCCCGGCCGAGATGTAGTTGTTCAATCCCTGCAGGGAGTAGTCCATGTTGCTGTTCTCATTGACGCGCCAGTCAAGCCGGCCGATATAGTCATCGACCATATCCCGCGCTCCCTCAAGCAGCCGACGTGACTCACGCAGCTTGGCGTGCTGCTCCCGGTACAGGATATAGGCCTTGGCCACACCCGCATGGCCGCCCTCGATCAGCATCTGTTCGACAAGGTCCTGCACCTCTTCAACGGTGGGGACCCTGCCGTCGCGGCAGGTGATGTTCAGAATCGAGACCACCTGGGCGGATACGCGCTCGGCAGCGGAGCGGTCTCCATCGCCCGCGGCCCGTATCGCCTTGAACACTGCCTCGGTGATCTTCTGGGGACAGAAGGGGACAACATGTCCCTCGCGTTTGCGGATGTGTTCGATCTGATGGTCAGTCATTGTCCGCTCCTTCTCTGCATCATTCCGGCACCTTCGGGCAATGAGACGAGGAGCGCAGTCCGTCTGGCGCCAACTCCCCCATCTACTCGACCACTATATATTGTGGTGTCATGCCATCTTTGTCAATATCTAGTGGTCATAAGAGTCTGAGGCGATTATCCCGTGACAACAAGTACTTGCCCGTGTTACGTTCGAGTTAGGGGGCGACATGGACAAGTACACTATCAAGAGCTTCAACAAGGACTTCCCGAATGATGATGCCTGCCTGAAGTGGCTGATGTCCTTCCTGTACCCGGACGGCGTTCCTTGCAGGAAGTGTTCATGTGTAACGAAGCATCACAGGGTCACGGGCAGGCCCGCTTTTGTTTGTGACCGCTGCGGTACTCACGTCTACCCCATGGCAGACACCATCTTTGAGAAGTCGCCCACACCGCTTCGCACATGGTTCTACGTGATATACCTGATGGCTTCCACGCGGTGTGGAATAGCCGCCAAACAGGTCCAGCGCGAAACGGGAGTGACCTACAAAACTGCGTGGCGCATGTGCCACCTGATACGTGAAATGCTCTCTGATACCTCGGACCCACACATCGGCTCATTCGAGGTTGACGAAGCCTTCATTGGCGGAGTGTCCAAGCGCCCTATCACCTACAAAAGCAAGACGAGGGTGCTCGGAATAGCCGACCGGGCGGGCAAGGTACATGCCTACCCCGTCCCGGACATGGGATGGAAGACCATCGGCCCCATCCTTGAAAGACACGCTCAGAAGCCGAGCAAGATATACTCCGATGCCGCCAAGGGCTACGAAAGACTAGGGCTTCACGGTTACGACCACAGATGGGTCAACTGCAGCCAGAAGATGCCATATCTGCCCGGAGTCCACATCAACAGCATTGAGGGCTTCTGGAGCGTCCTGAAACGGGGAATCAAGGGGGTCTACTACCACGTTGACAAGAAGTACGTTCAGTCGTACATCAACGAGTATTCGTTCCGGTACAACCATCGGGACGACGACCGCCCGATGTTCTTGTCGTTCCTTTCTCGCGTCGCTTCGGTCTAGCAACCTTCCGCAGCGCGGCAAGGAAGTCGTCTCGAGTGATGCCTTGCTCTTTGTCCATCACCCCCCACGGTACTATTGGAACTCGCGGCAGTCAAACCACTTCGCGGGCATGCCCGATGCTATAATCGAAACGTGTGGCCCGGTAGCTCAATGGCAGAGCGGCGTCCTGTTAAGTCGTTTGTTGCGGGTTCGAGTCCCGTCCGGGCCGCACTTCAATGTTGACATCACGGCGTCTGAGTGATAGGCTCAACTCAACAGGACGCCGTGATGACCCATTGGGGGGATTCACCGCGAAGCGGGCCAAGGTTCCACGGGTAGCTTTGGCCCGTTATTTTTGCCCTCCACTGACTCTCCGCTACTCGCATGCGATGATTCCCACTAGCCACTGGCGCTCCCATGTAGCCGGGTAGCAGAGGGAGGGGCATGTACATCGAAATCGAGGAGAAAGAAGCACTCGCGCGCTCAATGATGATTGCACTTGCGAGGGAACGGAGGCTTCCAGACGACCTCAGTGAATCAGTGAAGGCACTGTGGTGCTTGTACCAAGTAGCACGCGGAAACCTAGATATCATTGAACGCGACTGGAATGCTGACATCCGGGCTGCTCTCCAGAAGCTTGAGAAACCAACCAGTCGTAGACGCGCGAAGGGAACCGCGAAAGAAGGAACTCCGCCTCCTGGAGTGTGAAGCCTCGCTCATCACGAAGGTACTCGTATACCTCAATAGCCCAACCGAGTTCCACTGGAATCCAAGTGGGTTCACTCTTGTATTTGACCACTAGCGCCTCATTTACAAGCCTGCCCTATACTGCCGTCCGAGTGACCTTACCCCGCCGTTGATACCAGGGCGAATTGGAGTCTTGACGTGGTCTC
>CAYNXN010000159.1:0-3372 GCA_964401175.1 uncultured Dehalococcoidales bacterium
AACCAGGAAGGAAGCGGAACGGCTACTTACTGAAGCTACCAACCGGCACCGGGAACTGCTCCGTGACGCGCGCGAAGAGGCGCGCAAGGTTCGCAACGCGGCTGAAGCTGAGAACAAAGAGCATCGCCTGCAGTTGCAGCGGCTGGAGAATCGGCTTGATCAGAAGGAAGCGGCCATCGAGCGCAAGCTCGCCGCTGTCGGCCGCCGTGAGAAGGAACTCGACGATCGCGGCCGCGAACTGCAGACGGCACGGGATGAGATCGAGGATTTGAAGCGCCAGGAAGTCGCCAGGCTGGAACAGCTTTCCGGCGTTACGACTGATGAGGCGCGACGCATGTTGCTGGCCGCCCTGGAAGACGAGGTCAAGGAAGAGGCGGCGCGGCAGGTGCGCATGTGGGAGCTGCAGGTCAAGGAGGAAGCTGACCGCAGCGCGCAGTACATACTGGCGACCGCCATTCAGCGATGCACCGCCGATGTGGTCTCGGAGACCACGGTATCGACTGTGCCCCTGCCCTCTGATGAGATGAAGGGCCGGCTCATTGGCCGCGAGGGCAGGAATATCCGCGCGCTCGAACAGGCGACGGGTGTTGACCTCATCATCGACGACACTCCCGAGATGGTCACCATCTCCAGCTTTGCACCGGTGCGACGGGAGGTGGCGCGGATCGCGCTCAACAAGCTCATCCTCGATGGCAGGATTCATCCGGCGCGGATCGAAGAAGTGGTGGAGAAGGCGAAGGCCGAGGTGGAAGCCACTATCAAGGCGGAAGGCGAGAATGCCTGCTTCGAAGCCAGCGTGCCGGGGCTGCATCCCGAGCTTGTGAAGCTCATCGGCCAGTTGAAGTATCGCACCAGCTATGGTCAGAATGTGCTGCAGCACAGCCTTGAGGTTGCCCATCTGTCAGGCATGATCGCCGACGAAATCGGCGCCGATGCCTCAATGGCGCGCCGTGCGGGGCTGCTGCACGATATCGGCAAGGCGGTGGACTTCGAGGTGGAGGGTTCTCACGCCATGATCGGCGCCAATCTGGTGCGGCAGTGGGAGAAATCCGAGGAGATAGCCCAGGCCGTGGCGGAGCACCATGGCGAAGTGATGACCACCAGTACGCTGGGCTTCATTGTTGCAGCCGCCGATGCTATCAGTGGCTCTCGTCCTGGCGCTCGTCGCGAGTCGCTGGAGCAGTACCTGAAGCGCGTTCGCGAGCTTGAGGAGATCGCCACCGGCTTCTCCGGTGTGGACAAGGCGTACGCGATTCAGGCTGGTCGTGAAGTGCGTGTGCTGGTGAAGCCGGAGGAGACGGACGACCTTGGCGCCGTGCGTCTTGCCCGGGACATCTCCAAGCGTATCGAAGAATGCCTGACCTACCCGGGTCAGATACGGGTCGTCGTTGCGCGTCAGACCACTGCGGTGGAATACGCGAAGTAGCGGTGGCAGGACGCGCCTGTGAGAGTACTCTGCATCGGTGATGTAATCGGCAAGCCCGGTCGGCGCGCCCTCGCCGCGTTGCTGCCCGGTCTCAAACAGCAGCACGGCATCGATGTGGTAGTCGCCAATGGCGAGAACCTCGCCGGCGGTCTCGGCATCACTATCAGCAGCGTGACTGAACTCTATGCCGCCGGAGTAGACGTGGTGACGTCCGGGAATCACGTCTGGCACCACCGAGAGATTATCGACTGGCTTGCTGATGATCATCCGGTGGTGCGCCCGCTCAACTATCCCCCTGCGGCGCCTGGTCGGGGTTGGTATCTCTTCAACGGGCTGCTGGTGGTGAATCTCATCGGCCGGACGTTCATGGCCAGCTACGATTGTCCCTTCCGCGCCATGGACGACCTGCTTGCCAGTCCACCAGAGGGCACGCGCGCCGTGGTGATTGACTTCCATGCGGAAGCGACCTCGGAGAAGATGGCCCTTGGTCACTACCTCGATGGACGGGTTGCCGCGGTGCTCGGTACGCACACACACGTGGGCACCATCGATGCGAAGGTGCTTCACGGTGGCACAGCGTACGTGAGCGACATCGGCATGGTGGGGCCGCGCGACTCCGTCATCGGCGATGACGCCGAGTCGGTGATTCAGCGCTTCCTGACCCAGATACCGGGACGGTTGTCGATCGGTAAGGGGCCGGTGGAATTCAACGCTGTGCTTGTCACGATAGATGAGAAGAGCGGCCTCGCCGTCCACATCGAGCGGCTCCAATCCGTGGTGGATTAGAGCCGCGCGCCCGCGCCGTTCCCTCTGCCAGGTGTGCGCAGCCTCGCCGTCACCACTCTGCTGATGCCGCACAGGTCCGCGCTGGTTCCGATATTGTCCCAGACGTCCTGGTCCGACAGGGCGCCAGCCACATCGTCGGCCTGTCCCGCCCCAACCTCAAGCGCCAGCAATCCATGCCGTTGCAGCACGCCTGGAGCCATGCGGCACAGCCGCCGTATCGCGCTGAGCCCGTCGGGACCACCATCGAGCGCCACCCGAGGTTCGAAAGCGGAGACCTCCGCGCTCAGCGTGGTGAGTTCTGAGGTGCTGATGTACGGCAGGTTGGCGATGATCGCGCTCAGTCGGCGGCTGAAAGGCCTCACCATGTCGGTCAGCACGAGGTGCACACGGTCGTTTGCATTGTGCCGCAGGACGTTTGTCCGTGCCACCTCCAGGGCTGGTCGCGAGGCATCCGCAGCGATGACGCGGACCGCGGGCAGCTCGCAGGCCAGCGTCACCGCGATGCAACCGCTGCCCGTGCCTGCGTCGGCAAGCCAGATCGAGCCATCGATGAAGGGCAATTCGCGGTACAGTGCGCAGACTGTCTCCACCAGCAACTCGGACTCGGGGCGTGGGATGAGCACCCGGCGATCGACATAATAGGCGCGAGCGTAGAAGTGCGCCTCGCTCAGTATGTACTGCAACGGCTCATGAGACAGCCGGCGCGACAGAATCGTCTCCGCCTCAGCCTGTTCAACGGCTGCAATCGGACGCTGCAACTGGCAGAAGAACTCCGTTGCCGACAGCCGCGTCACGTGCTGCAGGATGTAGTTGGCTTCCTGTTCCGCGCAGTCGCATCCTGCCTGCTGCAGCCGCTGAACCAGTCGCTGCCGGCATGCTTGTATGCTAAGACAGCGAGGCAGCTTGCTGTATGGACGCGGCGTTGAGTGCATCGATAAGCTCATCAAGCTCGCCATCGAGCATGCGTTCTATGTTGTGGAAGCTCTGGCCGATGCGATGGTCGGTGATGCGATCCTGCGGGAAGTTGTAGGTGCGCATCTTCTCGGAGCGGTCGCCGCTGCCCACCTGGCTCCGCCTGTCCTGCTCGATCCTGTCGGATTGCTCGCGGCTCTTGACGTCGTAGAGACGTGCCCGAAGCACCGCCATGGCTTTGACACGGT
>CAYNXN010000160.1:0-3355 GCA_964401175.1 uncultured Dehalococcoidales bacterium
ACGTGCTCTCCTGGCGCCTCTGCAATACGCTGGAGGCGGACTTCTGCATCGAGGCGCTGCAGGAAGCCCTCGCCAGTGGGAAGCCTGAGATCTTCAACACTGACCAGGGCAGCCAGTTCAGCGGCGAAGGATTCACCGGGATGCTTGAGCAGCATGACATCAGGATCAGCATGGACGGCAAGGGGAGCTACAACGACAATCTGTTCATCGAACGGCTGTGGCGCACGGTGAAATACGAGGAGGTCTATCTCAAGGCGTATCGGGACGGCAGCGAGGCGAGGGCGGCGCTGGCTGACTACTTCCGCTTCTACAACAACCAGCGTCCGCACCAGGGACTCGGTTATCGGACTCCGGCGTCGGTGTACAATTCAGGCTGCCAGGACAACTCCTCTGTCAGCCAGACGGCAAGCAACAATCAAGGGAAGACAGCAGGACTCCACTTTAATCCTGTCCCTGTCCTGTCCTAACGATGGGGTCCACCTCATTGTGTGCATGTTCAGCTCGGCGGTTTGCAGTTGAGTCACGTAAGCGGCCAAACGTGGTTACAAAGTGTTACAATTAGTCCACACACGAACGAAAGTGAGGCGTTCATGCGCAGAGAAGCACGAGCGAAATCCACAGCCGCAGGCACTAAATCCACCCGGTTGACGCCGAAGAGCGCCAAAGACGTCAAAGTGATCCGCATATCCTCCGTGGCGTACAACGCGGTGTATGTGCTTGCTGAGAGGAACAACATGACGATGACCGATGCAGTCAGTTACATGGTCGGGATTGCCTGGGAGCAGTTGTACAACACACCCATCAACGCACCCAGAATCGCAGGAAAGGCGCCGCTCGAAGAACTGGACGTCGCAATCAACAAGGCTGTGCTCAAAGCCCTGGGGCCGGATACTGGGAGAGGCACCGTGTGAGATGCGGTTACGGCAATCTACCGCAGCAGACACGGTGTCACTCGGTGCCAATGCATGGCCGGGGTGGTAGGGTTTGTGACGTGGTGCGATTGCCGGTCATGAATCGAGCGCAAGGCTGGAGGTGACGACGGTGAGTCTCAAGGACTTGGTCCCCGGCGGAGCACGACGGACACCGAAGCGCGGCAGGCCGGGCGAGGACGTGAAGCATGTGAAGATACCCAAGGCAACTCACGCGCTCCTCTACATATTCGCGAAGGACCGTGGCATGACCTTCGGGGATGCCGCCACGCATCTCATTGGCATTGGTTTGATGCACGAGTACGACCTGCACCACGAGATAGCGCAACCAGAGGCGAAAAGGTTGGGAGCGCTCCGCAGTGCCATCAAGGCGCGGTCAAAGGGCTCTACAGCGAAATGACCGACGAGCATTAGGGCCGGTGTGGGAATCGCCGGTCCGGATTGTGGTGTCTTGACACTATAAGGGGGCGAGAGAGGACGCTCCCCAGTTCCTCTCTCGCGAATGCCCGCCCCATGCTGCGGAAACGCATCGAGCGGTTGAACTCATCTTGTCCCCCTGAGTCAGTTGTGTCAATGGCTGGCAGCGGCGTGTGTAACATCAGGCAACGCCAGCATTGAAACCGCTCCGGCTTGTATTCTAGACTGGTATTGCGTCAAATGGATCGGGATGAAGTGCGGGGACTTGTACTTCACGTGCCCGTAGGGCTCCTTAGGGGCGCGAGCATTCTGCTGGCGGTGTGGGTCGCAGCAGGGTGCTCAGGTGGCAGCACGTTGCCTGAGACGGCAGCGCCCAGCAATACTGACTTGCTGACGGAAAGAGCCACTGAATGGACGCAAGTGCTTGCATCCTTGCCTTCGACAAATGAGGAGGGCGATGTCGCACTAATCGCCAGCTACTTGGACCCGAACGCCGATGCTACCACTAGAGCCCGGGAGTTCTACGCCAACTGGACTGGCCCCGACTCACAGACCTCGATCAGTAGCACCGTCGCCTACGTGGAACTGTCGGACGACCAGCGGCGCGGGACTGTTGTCTACGTTGCCACATACCTTAGTCGCGAAGGCTACACAGGCACTGTAAGCGAGGAGACTCAGTGGACGCGAGTCGATGGCACTTGGTATCGCGCGACTGAGCCAGCGGTAGTCACGATCCTCAGTTCTGAGCCCACACCAACACCTGCCCCGACACCCACGCCGACATCGCCGCCTACTCCTGCACCGCTGGCCACTCCTAAACGCTACCAAGGTACTGGTGATGATGTTATCAAGATCGTGAAACCTGGCAGCCCCAGTGCCCCGGTGATTGCATATGTACGGGGTAACACGGAGAGCCACCACTTCGCAGTGTGGGGCATCGATGAGTATGGAGATCGTACTGACTTGTTGGTGAACGCTATCGAGCCGTACGAGGGGATTGTCGCGCTTGACTTCTCGGACGGTCAGGTAACGGCCCGCTTGGGAGTCACGGCCACAGGCAACTGGTACATCGAGTTGCGCCCATTGGGTAGCGCTCGCACGGCTCAAGCGCCGGGTGTTGCTTGGGGCAAGGGCGATGAGGTGTTCTTGGTCACCGGGAGGACAGACACGGTGTACGTGACTGGCAATAGCACAGCTCGTCATTTCGCCGTGTGGGCCTACGGCGACACAAAGGACCTGCTCGTGAATACTACGGAACCCTACGCCGGGCGCACCCTACTACCCCGTGGAACATTTCTGATAGAGGTCACAGCGGTGGGGGAGTGGGCTATCACCTTCGAGTAGGCCGAAACCCTCCTTGACCCACGGTCGCCTGCCGGTGACTACTGTCTTCGTCTGGCTCATGTTCACTCTGAAGCTTGCCAGCAACCTCTGTCGTCCAGACAACGCCATGGCACGATATGGCATGCTACGAACAAGACGGGGATGCCACCGGAAACGAGAACTCCCCCGATTGCAGGTGCAGTGCAGCGGTGGGGGGTGTCGCTGGCTAGCGAAGAGCCATAGAGTCTCTGTCAAGGCGTTGTGATGGCAGGTTGGCCATGCGAAAGATACGCGAGGTCCTGCGTCCAAGACACATGTGTCGTTTCGGCGGGCGTGAGATTGTCCGGAGTTGACGCATCGTGTGAGTGGTGGGCGAAGAGGCTCGGGCCGTTACGAGTCGCGTGATGACCGAAAAGTCACCCACCTTTCAGTTGCCTGCAGTGTGCGCAGCGTCTGGCTTCGCCACACATATCTGGAGTTATGTGTGGCCGAGGGTAATGCTAACTTACCTGTACTGCAGGTCGCGTCGAGCTTGTCGATTGCAGTGGTCATCAAGTCTGGATACCCCCAAGGCACCGATTCGAGTTCGCCGTCTCTTAAGTAGTCCACTTGAGGTCCTCAGGGCACACCGGTATTGACACCGCGATGGGCATGGCGACGCCCAAGCCATCTACGTAGCCATCGGC
>CAYNXN010000161.1:0-3352 GCA_964401175.1 uncultured Dehalococcoidales bacterium
GAGATAATGAGCGGTGACTGGAGTTCAGACGTGTGCTCTTCCGATCTACACTGCTACTGCTGCTTCGCGCGAGCATCGAGAATCATCTCGGCGACAATGCGCGCGGCGCGGCCCGGCACGTAGCTGCAACGTTTGTAGCCGTCCATCTTGACGAATTCCTTCGCATCTTCCGGGCTGGCCAGATTCAGTTCCTTGCCGAAGCGCTGCTTCACAATATCCCGGCACATCACGGTGCCAAATTCCTGCTCGAACGCCTTGCAGAACTTCCGTCCGACCGAGATGGCCCGGAAGTAGCTCTCCATATCCTTCGGGTCTTCCCTACCCCAGACCAGGCCTATTGCCATAAGCCCGCCTACCACGCCACCACAGGTCTCACCACGCAGGGCGATGCCCGGCATGGCGGTAGCCGCCTTGTAAGTCTGCACATCGCCAATGTGGAACTGCTCCTGGAGAGCCCGCAGGCAGCCCTGGGCGCAGCAGCCCGACTCTATCTCGTACTCGCCGGCCTTGCGCTCTACTTCGTCGAGTATTTGTTCTCTGGATTCTTCCGGGGACATGCATCTCCTTTCCATCCGCCACCGTCGTCGCATGGCGGCACTCAGTCACTGGATTGTACAGCATGCCGCAATCGCGAGGCGTTTTCAAGTGCATCGGCGCGCACGCTCGGGCTCAACACTCCACGAGACACGTGTATTGACACCACACACGACATACGCTAATGTTAGCTGTCTGTGCAGGCGCTGGCCCGCTGTAAGTGCGCCCACAGCGAAGAGTGTTGGTGAAGCCGCATTGGAACTAGTGCGTGCGAGACTCGCCCGGCATCGCATCCCATACGAAGATGATTGCCTGTTGCTGCGCCTGATTCTGACGGGTGGCCGTACCCGGAGTCGGGAACATCGCGTTGCGGTGGAGAAGCTGGCAATGCCGTGCGGTTCGAGCGAACCATGCCGCATCGTAGGATAAGGCGGCCACCTCAACAGCAGGTAAGGAGGCACAAGACGACATGGGCAGTGTCAATGTAGCGATCATTGGAGTCGGCAACTGCGCGTCATCTCTCGTCCAGGGTGTTCACTACTACCGTGATGCCCGAGCGGACGACTTCGTTCCGGGCCTGATGCATGTCAATCTCGGCGGCTACCACATCTCGGACATCAACTTCGTGGCTGCGTTCGACATCGACAAGAACAAGGTGGGCAAGGATCTGGCCAAGGCCATCTACACCCTGCCCAACAACACATACAAGTTCTGCGACGTGCCCAAAGCCGGCGTCAAGGTCGAGCGAGGCATGACGCATGACGGCCTCGGAAAGTACCTCTCCCAGGTGATTGAGAAGGCGCCCGGCCCCACCGCCGACATCGTCGGCATTCTGAAGGAGACCAAGGCCGACGTCGTGGTGAACTACCTTCCCGTCGGAAGCGAAGAGGCAACGAAGTGGTATGTGGAACAGGTCCTCGCCGCCGGCTGCGGCTTTGTCAACTGCATCCCGGTCTTCATCGGCCGCGAGGCGTACTGGCAGAAGCGGTTTGCAGAGCGAGGTCTGCCGGTTATCGGCGACGACATCAAGTCGCAGGTCGGCGCCACCATAACGCACCGAGTGCTGACCCGGCTTTTCCGTGACCGCGGCGTTCGGCTCGAGCGCACCTACCAGCTCAACTTCGGTGGCAACACCGACTTCATGAACATGCTCGAGCGCGAGCGGCTTGAGTCGAAGAAGATCTCCAAGACAAACGCGGTAACATCGCAGTTGGACTATGACATGGGGCCCGACAATGTGCACGTGGGGCCAAGTGATTATGTGCCATGGCTGCTTGACCGCAAGTTCTGCCACGTCCGCATGGAAGGGCGCACATTCGGTGACGTCCCCCTGAACCTTGAGATGAAGCTCGAGGTATGGGACAGCCCCAACTCTGCTGGAGTGGTCATCGACGCCATCAGGTGCTGCAAGCTGGCCCTCGACCGCGGACTCTCGGGCACGCTGGTCGGACCGGCCTCCTACTTCATGAAATCCCCACCGATTCAGTACTCAGACGATGATGCGCGGCACCGCACCGAGGAGTTCATCTCGGGTGAGTGCCAGGAAGAACCGATAACCCTACCTGCGCCGCTGACGACAGAGGTTCAGGCGTAGAGAAAAGCCGGGACAGGAGAAAGGCAACCGGGCCCGCGGGTGCGGGCCTGTTGCGTGTCGATGCCGGGACTGCAGCAACTGAGGAGACGAATAGGGAACCGCGCGGCTGAGCCGTTGATTCGCGTGCTCAGCAGATGCCCTATCTCACCCAACGTGGTCACCCTTGTCGGCGTGGCCGTGACATTCGTCGCCGCGTGGCTGGCAGCGGAAGGTCGCTTCCTGCCCGCAGGCCTCGTACTTGGCGGGGCCTCGCTCTTCGACCTGCTTGATGGAGCGCTGGCGCGGGCGACAGGAAAGATCTCCCGCTTCGGGGCTATCCTGGATTCGGCCAGTGACCGCATATCGGAGGCTGCCCTGCTGGCTGGCCTCGGTCTCTGGTTCGCACATGAGGGACAGATGACAGCGCTCACCATTACCTTCGTCGCGCTGGTTGCCTCATTCATGGTCAGCTATCTGCGCGCTCGTGGCGAGGCGATGGGCATCGATTGTACGGTTGGTTTGTGCACCCGCCCTGAGCGGGTTATAGTATTGGCGCTCGGTTTGATCACAGGCTTCGTGTTTATCGCGGTCTCCATCGTAGCGGTCTGTGCTTCCGTGACAGTGATCGAACGGCTGCTCCATCTGCAACGCAAAGGAAAGGAGTCGGGAGGCTAATGTCAGTCGTCGCACTCGTCGGAGGTCAGTGGGGAGATGAAGGGAAGGGCAAGGTAATCGACTCCCTTGCCGCAAAGGCGCACATGGTTGTGCGCTACGCCGGCGGTGACAACGCGGGACATACCACCGTCAATCCTCACGGAACCTTCAGGCTGCACCTCATCCCCTCCGGCATCTTCTACGCCAACGTCCGCTGCGTCATCGGCAACGGAGTGGTCGTAAACCCTGCCGTCCTGCTAAAGGAGATGGCCGAGCTTCGCGATCACGGCGTCACGCCGGAGAACCTGGTGATAAGCGATCGGGCCCACCTCATCATGCCCTATCACATACTGCTCGACAGGCTGGAGGAACAACGAAGAGGTAGAGGTGCCATCGGCACAACCCAGCGCGGCATCGGACCGGCCTTCGTAGACAAGGTCGCCCGCTGCGGCCTTCGCGTAGGCGAATTGCTGAATCCCACCGTCTTCCGCGCCCGGCTGGAGAGTACGATGGAGCAGAAGAACGCACTGCTGACATCGCTCTACGGGCAGGCGCCGATGTCGGTGGACGAAGTGTACACGCAGTACATGG
>CAYNXN010000162.1:0-3310 GCA_964401175.1 uncultured Dehalococcoidales bacterium
CCACGAACAACTCCTGCACTTCAGTGATGGTCTCGGAGCCGTACCGGGGCAGTCCGGAGGGGTCGTAGCGCACTATCCAGACCCTGATGCCCCCCAGTCCCAACTGCAGGTTCTCCAGGCTGAACGGGTCACCGACCGTCTGCTGATGGATGAACCTCAGGGTTGCCTGCTGCACATCGGTCGACTTCAACTTTCCCAGGTTGAAGGTCCAGAACGCCCGGAAGGATTCATTGGCCGCATCGTCGCCCGCCCGGGTGCGGCTCGCATCGGAGCCGCCGTTGCGCACCACCGTCCCGGTGGAGGCCGGCACGGGATTGAACGTCTCGGTCACATAGCCGAACAGGATATCCACGGTGGCGGTTCGCACATCTGAGCCACCCCGTCCATCGGACACGGTCAACTGGATGGTGTAGCGGGACTGTCCTCCCGGCGTGACCTGTGGCGCCACCCAGGTGACGTTCTGTCCCGTCCCGGTGATGCTGCCGCCATCGGCCGACCACTTGTACGTCACCGCATCGCCATCCGCGTCGCTGGCCGCACCGCTGGCGATTACCGAACCGCCGGGGCCGACAGCGGTTGCACTCAGCGTCAGGCTGCTGATGACGGGCTTGTTGTTCGCAACCACGGTGAAGCTCTGCTGCGAAGGAGTTGTTCCACCCTTGCCGTCGGAGACCGCCACAGTAACGGTGAACGAGCCGGTCATCTGAGGCGCGCGCCAGACGGCGCGGAAGCCATCCATACTGTCGAAGGTGCCGCCCGTTGAGCCCCAGTTATACTGCAGCGCATCGCCATCGGGATCGGATGCGGTGACGGAGAGGCGCACCGTGCCGCCCATGATGACGGTCGTGTCGGCCGGCTCAAGCACCATCCCGGACACCTGCGGCGGCCTGTTGCCACCGGACGGGGTCGTGGCCGTCGTGGATGGCGGAGTTGTCGTTGCCGGAGGTGAAGTGGGGGCAGGTGTCGTTGGTGTAGTGCCACCCGGCTGCGGCGTCCACGGCTGTTCGTCGAGATCGTCTCCTGAGGGTGTTGTCTTGCCGAAGGCGATGTCGCCGGCGGACTGCCCCGTCGAGGGCGTGCCCGAAGAACCTTCCTCGCTCTTGCTACAGCCGAATGAACCAAGCAGCAAGGCACACAGCAGCAATACCGTCAACACCCTGGTCATGGCGCTCCTTCCTCGTACAATCTGTTTCCCCCGGTGATTATGCGCCACCATCTTGCGCGAGACAATCGCCTTTCGGCAACACCGCGCCTCCCACAAGGGCTATGCCTGCCTCATCGGCCCCCAGCGCTCGACGTACTTCTGCTTCGCCTGCGGGTTGACAATAGCCGTGGGCCATTGGCCGTTCAGAGCCCTCGTAACTTCGTCGGCCGGACGCTTCCATTGCTCCGCGAATGATTCGGGCGAGAAGAACGCATAGTGGCCCGTACAGACGACCGCATCGAGTTCCAGCAGCGGGTTGTCAACGGGCGGCTCGACGGTGAGCACGTCCAGCGCCGCCATCGCCAGGCGGCCCGCCTTCAGCGCGTCGTACAGCGCCTCCTCATCGATGAAGCCGCCGCGGGCGGTGTTGATGAGACAGGCGGTGGGCTTCATCGCCCGGAACGCCGCGGCGTTGAACACGTGCTTCGTCTCCGGTGAGTAGGCCGCGTGGATGGAGAGGAAGTCGGACTCACGCAACAGCGTGTTCCAGTCCACCAGCTCGACGCCAAGATCAGCGGCAACCGCACTGTCAGCGTAAGGGTCATATGCGATGACTCGCAAGCCGAAGCCAGCCGCCTTCGGAACCATCGACCGTCCGATGGCGCCGAAGCCGAACAGCCCCAGCGTCCTCCCGCCCAGGCGACCGACACCGGGCCGGATCACCTCTTTGATCTCGGTTGAGTGAGGACCGAAGCCCCAGCCACCGCGCTTTACTGACCTGTTGAGATCAACCACTCGGCGTGAACACGCCAGGACCAACGCCATTGAATGGTCGGTCACCTCTTCCACGCAGTAGCCGGGCACGTTGGTGACCAGGATACCCCGTTCCGCCGCCGCAACCGTGTCGATGCTGTCGTAGCCAATCTGGGTCCCGGCGATGATGCGGCACTTGGGCAGGGACTCGATGATATGGCGCGTGATAGGCCGCTGGCTGCCCTCAACCACTATGGCGTCGGCATCGCGGGCCAGTTCGATGACATCGTCTTCGGTGGGACACATCCGACCCTCGAATCGCCAGCCATAATCGGAGAAACGGCCGGGGTACTTCGATGCCTCGTGTACCACAGCCATGGGCAGTACAACCAGGTAGCTCATTACTCCTCCTTGCGAGTAAGACAGTATTGTGACCTACGTAGCAGCTTCGTGTCTCTCACGAGACGAGACGAACCAGCGTTCTCGACCAGCGAATCGGGACCGCCGTGCTCACGCCATCGACAACCCGGGGCTAATCAGGAGGAGGTGCATCGTCCGGCAGGCTCGTCTCATGCCCTCGCGTACGAAGCGCCTCCTGCGCCTTGCGGCCTTCAGCCGCCAGCTTGCGCAGCCGCGACAGCTCCCAGGGAACCACGCCACCCTCGTCGAGGCGACGCTCGGCGGCCAGGCCGTCCTTCACCTGTCGCTGCAACACTGCCGCGGTCTTCTGTGACGGCGCGGCGCGGTCCGGTAGTCGCTCAATCTCGTCAACCATACTGACCCTCCTTCCCGGGACAGAGTTGCGCGGGAGAGCGAGGTTATTCCAGCGCCAGCATACCACAGCGCATCGTGGGACGCGAGCGAAGCAGTGGCGCTTCGGACCGGTTGCGACCATAGGAGGCGGGGCCGATAACAAATCGTTCCGGGCTACAACCGTACGCCCGTCAAACCTGTTATTGCATTTCCTCCGAATGCCTGCCTATACTGCCCATGGATGTGACAGGTGTGGTATCCGCGACTTCGCTCCCTGTCGCGACTGACCTGGAGGTGTGGATGAAATGCGAACCAATTTCTCAGTGAGAAGATACGCTCCCCGAATCTCTCTGACACTTCTGGCCGTGCTGGCCATATCGCTCACCCTGTTCGCGCCGCTGGCAAGCGCGCAGGCGTACACGACCTACACCGAGCAACAGGTTGAGGACTGGCTCATCGAGCAGGTCGCCGGCGCAACACTCGACATGGGGACGGCGACCGTGTCGCTCAACAGCGAATTGGACTACATGGAAGTGAGCGGTATCACGCTGAACGCGTTCGGCATCAGCGTTGGACTCTCTCCCATACGGCTGAACTTCTCCGACGATGCAGCTCCGCCGTCGACGGACGTCGATGTCACTGCCACGTTTGCGTTGTTTG
>CAYNXN010000163.1:0-3285 GCA_964401175.1 uncultured Dehalococcoidales bacterium
AGCTGATGCGGTTGCCCTTCGGCAGAGGCATGGTGGAGACGGCCTTGGCCACGTTGAACAGGTGGGTGTAGTCGTAGAGCTGGGTGACCCCGGCCTGCTTCATAGCGGCGGAGACCACGCGGTCGTCCGACGCCAGTGCCGCGGTGTGGGCGATGGCCGCCTGAGAGCCTTCCTTTGATGTGCCACCCTTGAGCAGAAACAATGGCTTCTTGCCCGCGGCAGCGCGGGCGGCCTGCATGAATTCACGAGGGCGCTTGAAGCTCTCCAGGTACATGAAGATGGCCCTGGTGGCCTCATCGTCGGCGAGGTACTGCAGCACCTCGGCCTCGTCCATATCTATCTTGTTCCCCAGGCCGACCACACGGGCGACCCCATAGTGCTCGCCGGAGGTGATGTAACGTTGCGTGTGCGTGGCGAAGTTGCCCGTCTGCGCGATGTAGGAGATGTTGCCCGGCCGAATCCAGCCCAGGGGGAAGAAGCTGGAGGTGTAGTGGTGGGGCATGGAGATGTGGCCGGATGTGTTCGGCCCGATGGCGCGCACCCCGAGCTCCTTGATGGTCTGCGCCAGCTCGCGCTGCAGTTCCTCGCCGCGCTCGTCCACCTCGGAGTAACCGCCGGCCGCGAGCACGAATGTGCCCACTCCCTTGCCCGCGAGCCGTCTCACCGCATCCGTGGTGGCTGAAGCGGGGACTATGACGACCGCCTGGTCGATGCCGTTGGGCAGTTCATCGATGGATGCAGTCACCGGGAGGCCGAGTATCTCCCCGCCCTTGGGATTCACCAGGTGTATCTTCCCTCCGTAGTGATTGGCCTGAAGGTTTCTGATTATCTCGTGTCCCGGTCGGCCGGGCGTTGAGGACGCGCCGATCACAGCGACGCTGTCCGGGGAGAACAGTGCGTTCCAGGTGTTCTTCATTCTTGCTCAGACTCTCCTCTTGATTGGGTCCGGTATTGTACCCCCACACGACCAGTGAGTACCACTTCTGTAACCGCAACAGCGCTGTTGCAGCGTCCACGACGGACCCCGCTGCGTCTATCTGTTCGCTCATAGGCGCTGAGCCTGCGTTGTGCCTTCAAGGATGGCAGCCACGGTTCGCGGCCGTGGGGCCGGCGGCGTGTGAAACGCTCAAGAAGCTGGTGGCAATAAGACCGTGCCCCCGGTGCAACAGCGCCCCGCCTCACTCGACGAGGCTACTGCTCTCCCACGGCTACGCCTGCAGCTCCGGCAGATCCCTGTAGTACTCCAGCGATTCAGGGTTGGCCAACGCGTCACGATTCAAGACTGGCCGGCCATGGATGACATTGGTGACCGCGCCTTCCACCTTCTTCATGTTGAGGGTGTAGGGGATATCCGCCACCGGGATGATCTTTGCGGGGACGTGGCGGGGGGAGGCGTTGCGCAGCAAGGTGGAGCGGATGGTCGCCTTCAGTTCTTCGGTCAACTCGTATCCCGGCGCCAGCTTCACGAAGAGGATGACGCGCTCATCGCCCTGCCACTGCTGGCCGATGGCCAGGCTGTCCGCGATGCCCTCGACACGCTCCATCTGGGTGTAGATCTCCGCGGTGCCGATGCGCACGCCCGAGGGGTTGAGCGTGGAATCGGACCGGCCGTACATGGTGACGCCTCCGGTGTCGCTGTTCACCTGTATGAAGTCTCCGTGCCGCCACTTCCCGGGATACATGGCGAAGTACGCGTTCTGGTATTTCGAGCCATCGGGGTCGTTCCAGAAGCGCAGTGGCATCGAAGGTATGGCCGCCTCGCACACCAGTTCGCCCTGTCGGTCTGTCACTGGAACACCCTCGGGGCCGTAGGCGGCGCACTTTCGCCCCAGCACCCACCACTGCATCTGGCCGGCGTGCACCGGCATGAGCAGGTTGCCGCCGAGGAACGAGCCATTCAAGTCGGTCCCGCCGGCGATTGAGTTGAAGTGGAAATCCGGTTTCACGGCATCGTAGACCCACTCCCAGCCCTCGGCGGACAGCACGGAGCCCGTCTGGCTGATCTCCCGCAGCGATGCGAGGCTGAAATCCTGCTTCGGGACGAGGCCGTGCGACTTAATGTAGTTGAGGTAGGTAGCGCTGGTGCCGAAGATGCTCACGTGTTCTTCGTCGATGAGACGCCACATCGCGCCAAGGTCCGGGTACATCGGGTTGCCGTCGTACAGCACGATGGTTGCGCCTGTCATCAGCGAGCTGAGCAGCCAGTTCCACATCATCCAGGAGCAGGTGGTGATGTAGTAGATGACGTCGGTGGGCTTGAGATCGGTATGCAGCACCACCTCGTTGTAGTGATTCAGCAGCACGCCCGCGGCGCCCTGGACCATGCACTTGGGCTTCCCGGTGGTACCCGATGAGAACATGATGTAAACGGGATGCTGCGCGGGCATCTGCTCGAAGGAGATATCCCCAGAACGATCGGGCCTGGTGAAGTCAACCCAGGGAACGGCGTTGGCAATCTGTTTCACGTCCGGCGTACCGACGCCGCTGTAGGAGCAGACAACCACTTTGCGCAACGATGGGACACGCGCGGCCAGAGCCGCGGCCCGGGGGATGACGTCGAAACGCTTGCCCCGGTACAGATACTCGTCCACGGTGAAGAGGACCACCGGCTCCACCTGTCCGAGGCGGTCCGCCGCCGCGTCCGGACCGATGTCGGTGGCGCAGGAGGCCCACGTGGCGCCTATGGCGGTCGCCGCCAGCATAGCGGCGGCGGTCTCGATCATGTTGGGCATGTAGCCCACCACGCGGTCACCGGGCTTGACGCCCAACTCGCGCAGCGATTCCACCAGTCCGGCTACCATGGCATACAGTCCTGCATACGTGATGGACTGGACTACCTCGTCCTCGGCCCGGAAGACGAGGGCGACATGATCATCCCTCCGCCGCAGCAGGTTCTCGGCGTAGTTCATCTGAGCGCCCTCGAACCACTGCGCGCCCGGCAGGCGGTATGGGTCATCCACCACGCGGGAGTATGGCTTCGACGCGATGACTCCCGCGTGGTCCCAGACCATGGCCCAGAACTCCGGGATATGCTCGATGGACCACCGATGCAGCTCCGGATACGTGCTCAGGCTCAGACCGTGCCTGTCATTTGCCAGGCGCATGAACGCGGTGATGTTGGCGTTGCGTTTCAGTTCGTCCGATGCTTCCCAGAGTCTCTTGGTCAAATCCCTGCTCCTTCTGTCGCGGTCAGTCGCGACGTGTTGTTCGTGGGCTGGGACAACAGGCTACATGGTATGGTCAGCCCTGTCCCTGCGGCTGACGCAATCCGAGTATCTGGCGTGC
>CAYNXN010000164.1:0-3277 GCA_964401175.1 uncultured Dehalococcoidales bacterium
GAGATAATGAGCGGTGACTGGAGTTCAGACGTGTGCTCTTCCGATCTACATCTGAGCTCTTCTTAGTCGCGACGCGTCGCGTACTGATGATGTCTCGCTCGAGATCCAGACCGAGGACTATGGCCAGCTTGCGCGCCTCGTCGCCAGGGAATTCTTCGGCGCTGAATGCGTCCCATGCCATGAGGTACCAGTCTGTTACCGGGTCAAACTGCACCTTCCGGCCAAGGAGGAGTTCCTCCTTGCGTAGGGCTATCACCTCTTCCCTAGCGAGGTCGAGCGCCACGTCCGGCTGGAGCGTGACAGGTTGTCCGTTCTTGTCTGTCTCCGCAGATAGCACCGGCCAGCGCTTCGAGAGGACAGAGAGGACAGGACCGAATGTGCTGATGTAGAGGTCGACGCCGGACACTCCCTCAGCGTGATACTCGCGCGCTTTGCCGCGCGCCGCCGAACGCACCTGCCCTTTGATGTCGTCCCACCAGACAGGCTCGGACGTGGCTGCGCGCTTGCGGCACACCAACACGATGGTGCTGGCCGCGGCGTTCTTCTTCGCCTGATGTAGACTGTGTTCGCTTTCCGTGCGCACCGGCCAGGATGTCTCGATGGTGAAGCCTGAGCCGATGAGGGATGTGGCCAGTGCGTTCCAGGCCTCCACCTTCTTGTGTGTGAACATGACGGTGAGCACGCCGTCGGGGTGGAGCACCCGGTGCATCTCGCGGAAGCAGGCCGCCATCTTGCGCTCGTAGTCGGCTGCGGCCAATTCCTTGCGCTTCTTCTCTCCCTCGAAACGGGCCTGATTGGCCACCGCCTCGTCGTCCTTGTTGGTCAGTTCCTCCTGGAACCAGTCTGGGTAGAGGTCTCCAACAGTGCGTTTGAGCCACACGTAGAAGAAGTCCGAGCATTCTGCGTACATCACATTCTCATAGTAGGGAGGGTCGACTACAAGTGAGTGGATTGCTCCACTGGGGATGTCTGGCAACGACGCTGCGTTCCCCTTGGTCAGTGAAAGAGCCTTGCTACTGTCGCGACCTGGTGCAAACAGAGTTGCCGGGGTGTTCGCGAGCTTGGCGATGCCCTCGTAGGCATCTGCCACCTGGCTGAGGGTCCATGGCAGCAAATTGCCCGCAGCATCGAACTCGCCGTGACTCCACTTGAAGCTGAAGTCATGACGGTCGAAGGTGTTGGTAATCTTGTTTCGTGTGGAATCCCATTTCGTAATGCGGGAGTTGTAGTCCGCCGCTTTGTCGATTGCCAGAGCGAGGAAGGTGCGTATCGCAGCGGACTTGTCTGCGCTGCACTCTCGCTCGATGGCGGGCGCCATCGATTGGAGTTCCCCTACGAAGGTAACGAGAGACAGCAGCTGACGAGGGGAGAAGAAGTCGCCCCACGTCGGCATACCGTAGTGCAACGGCCGAGCGTCGTTACTCACTTCAGGGAAGCGCTCTCGTGGCACCAATCCGTCTGCCTCCCACGCCGGCAGCCGCCGTGCAAGTTCCTGTTCGGCCGCACTGATAGCCGCAAGATCGGTGCCATTCGGCGCTCTGAAAATGAAACCAGCCGGCGTCTTAGTGCCGACCGCATACAGTTGCTGCCCCATCCGTCCGGCCTGCGCCTCCGCCTTGATGTAATCTCCATCTATGGCGTCGCCGGTCCACGGGCTTCGCCCGACGCCCTGCTTGACCGTGCCGTCGTCAGGCTTGGAAGCGATCACCGCCTTGCCTTTGACAATCTCAAATCGGCACAAGTCATTGCCTTCTTCGACGATGAGCTTAACTGCGACGGGGTCTGAGCCCTTGGCCAACCACCAATTCGGTGAGAGCGGTACAGGTTTGCCCGTCACCGGGCATGTCACCGTGCGCGCCCAGATGTAGGCGTGGATGGATTCGCCAGGCTGCTTCGGAAAGAACCGGTCGAGGCGCTCTTTCACGCGTTCGGAGAGTCGGTTTCCCCACTTGGTGATGTCGCCGGATAACTCGCTACCTAATCGAATCGGACACTCAAGTGTGGCCTTGAGGATAACCGAGGCTACTGGATTCAGTTCATTGGCATAGGTGCGGAAGCCGTAGCGCATGGCCTCGAACGGTATGGAGCCTCCTCCTGCCATGGGGTCGCACACCGCGATATCATGCGTGCCCCAGGCATATTCGAGCAAATCCCCAAGTACATCGAGTTGCTCCAGAACGGGGTTGTATGTGAAAGCCCGCTTTCGCCCTTCGTAAGGGTCACTGTCCGGTCTCGCCCCTCGCAGTTTGGCCAACTCGACCAGCTTTCTTCCCGCAGCGGGATCCCCCATTATCCCAATGAGATGTAAGAACCATTCCTCGTAACTCTGGGCGTTCGGGAGTCTCTTGAGCAGGTGCTCCGGCCATTCACTTGACCATGCGGGCAGCACGCTGCCAAGCACAGCGGCCCGGCTGATGGTGAGAGGACGTCGGGCCCACCAGACGTGCAGGAAATAGAGTGGCGGCAGGGCAGATGACGCGCCTCGCTCGCGCATGCACTCTGCTCCCACCTGCGCGACAGGCATCCATTGTTCAGACAACACGGTAACCGGGCGCTGTGTCATCTCTTCACTCCTCCGCCAACAGGATACGCACCGCCCGGCAGGCGCGCTGTCTATCGGTTGAACTGCGGCATTTGGAGTACCAGTAGTACGCCTCTTCGGTCTCCATCTGCTTTACACGGCGAGATACTGTCTCAACCCGCTCCAGCTTGCGCAGGGGTTTCACCGCCATGAACAGGAGGCCGAGGCGGACCCCGAGCTCCTCACTCAGCAGGAAGGGCGCCTCTCGACTTGACCGCAGGTCTCCAGCCTTGTAGCCGTTCTTTCTGATGCCATCCAGTACGCAATCCAGGACCGCAGACAGCGGGATACCCCAGAGCCGAACCACCCGGACGGATGGCTCTCCCGGTAGCTGATCGCCATTGAGACGGCGCTGCCGAAGCTCAAGTCCGTACTCCGTGCTGGACACAGCAAACACACGCAGCTCAAACGGCTTCTCGTCCGTCACATGCTCTCCTTGTCGTTCGCCTCCGCTGACAGGGTCAGTCTGCCGAAACCGAGCTGAGAGAAGACATCTCTCATTGTCTGGAACTGGTCGCCGTCGAGCGCCAGTCCCTCGTCGAACTCCACCCGCAGTTGTGTGCTCACCTGTACCTTGTCCGCCTGCTTGCCGAAGGCATCGGTGAGGTTCTTGACCTGCTTATAGCGCTCCCATGACCCGGCGAAGCGGACCTGGAACGTCTCGTCGCCGAACTCGCAGTTCATGGACTGCTCCAC
>CAYNXN010000165.1:0-3255 GCA_964401175.1 uncultured Dehalococcoidales bacterium
CGTTGACTGTGCCGCATACTGCGAGCCTGCCGATGTCGCCGCCCGGGAAGAAGAGGGGTGAGACTACATAGCTGTCGGTGGTGAATGCCAGCCGCCTGCCGCACTGGAGTATCGCGGAGTCATCCAGTCTGGCGAGCTCGGGATTGCTGAGGTGTGACAGCAGTCGCTGTTGCACGAGCTCGCGGCTCATGGTGCCGCCGCTTCCGTGGGCAAGCAGTACGACGTCTTCAGTCTTCTCCACGCTCACTCCAGGGTGAACTCCCAGATGCAGCAGATGCCCTGCTTGTCCTCTCTGGGGGGCAGCAGCAGAGGCTCCACCTTGATGGCCGGGTTGAAGTACCTGGCGTAGGAGCGGAGGACGGCGGCGTCGACCTGGCTGCAAATCTGACGCTCGCGGCCCGTCCCTTCCTTCTCCATACCCTCAAGGATAGAGCACTTTGTGACGGTCATGAGTCCTCGTTTTGCTGACTCCAGCTCGAGTCGATAGTCGGCTACATGCATCCACGGCACCAGTTGGAGAAACTTGAAGAGGGCATCGATGCCGTCGCCCTCGATGCCTGCGAGGGGTGCCAGACGCTTCAACTCATAGCGGGTGGACTTCTCCCAGACCCAGTGATCGATCTTCAGCGCCGTCTCGTTGTCGATGTGATCCTTCACGCCGATGTACCAGAAGCCATCGACCGCCATGTACGCTCTGCCATAGAAGCGGAGCAGTTCGGTGAGAAACTCCCTGGAGTAATCGGTGAACTTGAAATCGGACCGAAACTCCCCGCTGTAGTCCCGCAGCTCGCTCATATCTTCCTGGTTACCTCCTCGAATTGAATGGCCCCGCACAGTATGTCACGCGCCAACCGCGTAGGAGAAGTGAGCGGCACATGCTCCCTCGTGTGAGACCATGCACGGACCGACCGGGTGTGCGGGAGTACATGCCGTGCCGAACAACTGGCACTCATGGGGCGAGATACTGCCCCGGAGCACATCCCCGCAGCGGCATCCCCGGGGCTCGACAGACGGATGGACGTCCGGCTGAAATGCGTACAGTGCGTCGAACGCCTTGTACTCTGGCCGGAGCGCCAGTCCACTGCCCGGCACCGTCCCCAACCCTCTCCACCGGGCATCACAGGGCGAGAAGACGTGGTCGATATGCTGCTGGGCCACTTCGTTGCCACGGTCCGACACCGCGCGCTCGTACGCATTCTCCACTGCGGGAGCATTGGCTTCTATCTGCCGCACCAGCAACTCGATGGCTCGCAGCATATCCAGCGGCTCGAAACCGGAGACCACGCAACCGACACCGAATCGGGACGGTATCGTTGTGTAGGCTCTGGCGCCGGTGATCACGCTGACATGTCCGGGACACATGATGCCGTCTATCCGGACTTCGCCCAGTTCGAGCAGTGCAGTCATCACCGGTGGTGTCAACTTCAGCAGCGAGAGCACAAAGAAGTTTCTCAGTGCTTGCCGGGCTGCGGTGACGATGGACGCCGCCACAGTTGGAGCAGTCGTCTCGAAGCCGATGCCGATGAGCACCACGCGGCACGACGGGTTCTGAGTGGCGAGCTCGATCGCATCGAGGGCGGAATAGACGACCCGCACGTCCGCGCCACGTGCGCGCGCCTGCTCGAGGCTACTGCGAGAACCGGGGACCCGCACCAGATCGCCATAGGTGGCGACGATCGTCTTTGGCATCATGGCCACGGCGATGGCAACGTCGATGTCATGTGTCGCCGTGACGCACACGGGACAGCCCGGGCCTGATTTCATGGTGATGGTGGTCGGCAGGATGTCGCGAATGCCGTGCCGCAGCAGCGCATGGGTGTGGCTGCCGCAGAACTCCATGAGTTGACAGGACTTTGTGGGTGAAGCTGCGATACGGGTGGCTAACGCGCGCACGACTGCGGCGTCACGGAACTCGTCAACGAATCTCACTGACTTCCGCCAGTTCCCGGAATACCGCGAGCGTCTCTTCAGCCTCTTCGGGTTTCAGTATGCCGATGGAGTAGCCGGTGTGCAACAGGACGTAGTCGCCCACCTTCATCTGCGGTGTGAGCATGGTGCCGATTGTCCTGCGCACCCCGTCGATGTCGACCTCGGCACTGTCACCGTCAATGGAGAGAACGAGCGCCGGAATAGCGAGGCACATAACGAATGACATTGTAGCCTGCACTGTGCCAGGGGTACAAACCATTCACGCGGCGAGGGCCGTCGACCGTGTCAGCCCGCGGCCCGGCCGGGCAACGTCGATTGCGCTGCCACCACGGCCTGGCCGAGAGAGACGCAGCCGTCGTTGGCCGGCAGGTAACGGTGGAGCAGTACCCGGAAGCCTGCGTCCCGTAAACGCGCCGGCACTATGGAGGCCAGTATCCTGTTCTGGAAGACGCCGCCGCTGAGTGCAACCGTGGCCACGTCGGTATCGGTGCGAATACGAGCGCACATGTTCACGGTCATCTGCGCCACTGCATCATGCAACGCGGCGGCGATGAGGGGGACCGGCTCGTTCCGTTTCATGTCTGCCAGTATCGCCTCCAGGATGCCGGCCAGGCGCACGACATGAACACCCTGGCTCGTATCCAGTTGGAAGGCGTATCGCTGTGACGCCGGTGCCCCCGCATGGTGATGCGCCTGCATCTCGAGTTCCACCGCCGCCTGTCCATCATAGTCGATTTGAAGCCTGACCCCGGTCAGTGCGGCGACAGCGTCGAACAACCGGCCCATGCTGGAACTGAACGGCGTGTTGAATCCGGTCTCGATCTGACGCAGCAGCGTTCGCCACTCACCATCGGCCATGGCATGTGCGATGGCGCTGTCCCGCGGCACTGCCTGTGATCCGAGAAGATAGGTGACATAAGCCACTGCGATGCGATAAGGCCTCAGGATTGCCGCATCGCCCCCGGGCAATGGCAGATACTCGAGGTGGCCAAGGCGTCGCGATCCATTGGCGTCACACAGCAGAAACTCGCCACCCCAGATGCGGCCATCGGTGCCGTATCCCGAGCCGTCGAACGCCACGCCGATCACGGGTTCTGTCACCCCGTTCTCCACCATGCAACTGACGATGTGTGCGTGGTGGTGCTGCACCGGGCGGGCCGCCAGGTCTGAGGAGGCCAGTTGCAGCGCGTATCGTGTCGAGATGTAGTCTGGGTGTAGATCGTGCGCAACGATTCGCGGTTCGATATCGAAGAGGCCGCGATACAACGCCACGGTCTTCTCGAAGTGCTCCAGGGTCTCGACGCTGTCGAGGTCGCCGATGTGTTG
>CAYNXN010000166.1:0-3247 GCA_964401175.1 uncultured Dehalococcoidales bacterium
GACCATGATCGAGTGCGCCTCATGGCGCGCTCTGCTCAATTCCTGCTCGGCCTCGACCTGTACCCTCTCATACTGCAGCCGTGCCGCCTCCGCCTGTTCAACACTCTCTCTCACACGCCGCGCACGTTCTTCCATCGCCCGCCTGATCGGAGGATAGCCATACCGCGCCAGTATCAGCAACAGCAGCACGAAACTGACAAGTTGACCGACAAACGTGGCAAGATCGAGACCTAGTCCCATCGATGGCACTCTCCCACGACGAACCTCACAACACAAAGATAAGCAGGATCGCCACAATAAGCACGTAGATAGCAACCGCTTCGGCGAACGCAATGGCCAGAATCATGTTGGTGCCGATAGGGCCGCGCGCCTCCGGATTCCTGCCGAGGGCATCCATCGCCCCCTTGCCGATGATTCCGATCGCAATGGCCGGACCGATACTGCCAATGCCGATGGATAGCGCCACGGCGAGGACGCGGGCAGCTTCAGGTGAGATATCCATCCTGTGACCTCCTCATTGCTCCAAGTCATCGGTCAGTGTTCAGACACGCTGACGGCTGCATATCCGAACACGGCGGTCAGTCCCGCGAAGATCAGCGCCTGTATCAGACCAAACAACACCTCCAGCCCGTAGAAGAACACGGGCACAACCAGCGGCACTATGTATATGGCGACCCCGGTGAGGATCACTCCGGCAGTCATATTACCAAAGAGACGAAAGGAGAAGCTGAGTATCCTCACCCCATGGCCCAGGAGTTCTAGCAACCCCACGAAGAGGAAGATGATGCCGTAGAAGAACGCAAATGCCCCGGCTCTCACGTCGCGGCGCGCAAAGCTCGTGAGGGAGGACCTGAGGTAGGTCACGTTGAAGAACGAGCCGACGTAGCTCAAGCCCCTGGCGGTGAACCCCCAGTACTCAACCATCAAGACACACACGACCGCCAGCATGAGCGGCACGTTGATGTCAGTGCTCGCGGACCGCAACACGGGCACACCGTGATAGGTCACCGTCTCGAATCCCGGAACGAGGCAGAGCCAGGCGTTGACCACGACAAACAGGAATACGGTCATCACCACGGGGAAGAAACGGCGCTCGTGCTCTCGGCCCACCATCTCCTCGATGAAACCGGTCGCCACCTCGCAGATATACTCGATGAAGTTCTGCATGCCAGAAGGGATTGGTTGGATGTTGCGAGCGGTACGCAGGAACACAATGAGTATGAACACAGAGGCCAACCAGCTCGCCAGCATCGTGTTGGTGATGGGAAGAGTGCTGAAGGGGCGGCCCGCAGCGAGCTCGAGATGGGGCGCCCCCACCGCGAGAAACGACAGGGGAGACTTGCCGGAGATGATGGCGCCCACGCTGCCTCCAGCGAAGCTGACCAGAGCGGCCAGCGCGCCTGCCGCCAGAACAATCAGAAACCGTCCACGTTTCGCAACCATGGAGAGCCACATCCCCACGCCGAATAACGGCAGGCTCGCCTCCCATAAACGGGCTATGCACAGAGCGAGAGGACGACCCGGCTTCCAGGTAATCGCGCTACATCGAAGTGCGGATACGCCATGCGGTCAACGGAGGTATGACTAGAACCGGATGGCCTTGAAGCCGGCCTGCCCCGCCCGCAGGAGTGCATCATTGCATCTTCCCGGGCGCTCGAGAGCTCGCAACGCCGGCCCACGCGCTAGGACTTACGCCGTTTGAAGTCCTCGAGGTCAAGATTGCTGATGAAGTCCTTGAAGGCGGACAGCCCTTCCATCTCCTGGTCATCAACCTTGCCGTCGGTGACCGGCTTGCCTGTGTCCTCATCAAGCGTGATGCCCGCCTTGTCCAGCACCGCCTCTTCGGCATAGATCGGGACTTCCGCGCGAACCGCAAGAGCGAGTGCATCGCTGGGCCGAGAATCTACTTCGATCTCCTCTTCATTCACCTTCAGCGCGAGTTTGGCGTAGAACGTGTCTTTCTGCAGGTCATTCACCACAACATAGTGCGGAACGGCTCCAAGGGAGGCGATGACTGACTGGAGCAAATCATGCGTGAGCGGGCGAGCCAGCTCGACGTTCTGCAGCTTGACCGCAATCGCGTCAGCCTCAGCCGGCCCGATCCAGATGGGAAGGTACCGATTGGAGTATTTCTCCTTGAGTATCACAACCCTCTGGTAGTTCATCAGGCTGACCCTGATGCTGTCAATCGTCATTTCGACCATGTGTCACCTCTCGGTTGCCGCGCACTGAACGGGAATCGACTAGCGTTATGATACCACAGCGCCCTTTCGCGGCGGCAACGCGCCCCGCCACCTTGGTTGCCGCAACAAACCCGTTCCACTATAATCCGCGAATCCGCCGTATTCAGACGGTTCACATCACACCGCACCTGATCCTGATCCTGCGCATTTGTGCGAGGAGGTCCGACCGGTATGCAGTACATCAAACGGCTTGACGAAGTTGGCATTTGCGACATCGGCCTCGTCGGCGGCAAGAATGCTTCCCTCGGAGAGATGCTCCGCGCTCTGGCCGGCAAGGGCGTGCGCGTCCCGTCGGGATTCGCCATAACGGCCGAGGGGTATCGTCATTTCGTGAAGACGGCCGGGCTTGACCGGAGGATTCGCGAGGAGCTGGAAGAGCTTGATACCCGTGACCTCCGCATGCTGGCTGAGCGAGGCGCCCGGGTCCGCGAGGCCATAGAAGCGGCACCCTTCCCCGCTGACCTCGAGCAGGAGATACTGGCAGCCTACAGCGCGATGGAACAGGAATACGGGTCGGACGTCGACGTGGCAGTCAGGAGCAGCGCGACAGCGGAGGACTTGCCCGATGCTTCCTTCGCCGGACAGCAGGACACCTACCTGAATGTGAAGGGCGCACGGGATCTGCTGCAGAAGATCCGCGCCTGCTTCGCCTCACTCTTCACGAACCGCGCCATCTCCTACCGGCATGACAAGGGGTTCGACCATTTCGACGTCTACCTCTCGGTTGGCGTGCAGAAGATGGTACGGTCGGATCTCGCCTGCGCCGGTGTGGTGTTCTCGATCGATACCGAGTCGGGCTTCAGAGACGCAGTCTATGTCACCGGGGCCTACGGGCTGGGTGAGAACGTTGTACAGGGCATCGTCAACCCGGACCAATTCTACGTGTTCAAGCCAACGCTGAGAGAAGGAAAGCAGGCCATCATCGAAAAGCGCCTGGGCACAAAGTCAAAGAAACTGGTCTACAAGACCGGAGGGCGGGGTACGCGACAGGCCCCAGTGCCGAT
>CAYNXN010000167.1:0-3178 GCA_964401175.1 uncultured Dehalococcoidales bacterium
TGTACCCGAAGAGGTCCAGCCACGCCTGGTTGGCCTCAACATGTGTGCCATCGTAGTCATGCGTGTAGATGGCGTCGATCGACTGCTCGAAGAGGGCGCGGAATTTCTCCTCGCTGGCGCGCAAAGCCGCTTCCGACTGCTTGCTCCCCGTGATGTCCCGGTAGATGGCGAAGGTGCCGACCCGCTTCCCTTCTGACATGATGGGCACACCGATTATGGAAACGTGTACCAGCGTCCCGTTGCGCGCGCGCCGCACCGTGTCGGAAAAACGGCCGAGGTGTCCCTGCAGGGATTCCCTCGTCAGTTCACGCGCTTCATCAAATCGGCCCTCGGGCACGATGACGGAGTCGATGTCAGCGCCGCGCACATCCTCGATTGTGTAGCCGAATGTCGCGGAGAACGGGGGATTCACATCGGTGATGCGGTTGTGCGAATCGAGCAAGGCGGTAGCGTCCGGGGAGTTGATGAATAGAGACATGAACAGGTCGCGCTGCAACCGGAGGCTCTCTTCGGCCACCTTGCGCTCAGTGATGTCGTGCGCGATCCCAAGGATGAGCGGCGCGCCGTCCATCTCTATCGGCTCGGTGCGGATATCCACCGTTACGGTGTGGCCATCGCGGTGCAATAGCATCAGTTCGTCCGGACCGGTAGACTCCCGTCTCGCGCTCCGCTGTAACAGCGTCAGCGCGCGATCCAGTTCGGACGGCGGCAGCAACCCACACCCGACGAAATCCTTGCCAACGAGCTCTGCCTTCACGTGGCCAACCATCTCCTCGGCAGCGCGGTTGGCGTCGACGAACCGTCCGTCAAGGTCGCAGATGTAGTATGCGTCGGGCGCATGCTCAAAAAGAGATCGGAATCGCTTCTCCGAGGCTCTCAGCCTGAACTCGGTCTCCTTGCGCTCGGTAATGTCCTCGCCGGAGCTGAGCGTGCCCACAAACATGCCACGGTCGTCCCGGAGCACCGAGTTGCTCCAGGAGATGAGGTGCTCCGTGCCGGCGCGGTCACAGACGGGAAACTCAACGCTCGCCGCAAGCTCACCCTGCCCCTCCATGAGCCGGAGAAAGACCTGCCGCACCCTCTCCCGTTGTGAAACCGGAACGAAGTGCTGGAACCAGTCCTTGCCGACTATCTCGCCCACATCATATCCCAGGATCTCGACGCCCCGGCGATTGACCAGTTGGACCGTACCCTTCCGGTCAAGAACGAGCAGGATAGCGCCGGCAATATCGATATAACGCCGCGCGAGGTCTCGCTCACGCACCAGCGCGTCTCGACTGTGCGACAGGTCGCGAAACAGCATCTCGAACGGGGCCGACATGTTCGTGGCCACAACCGCGCGGTAGATGAGCACGAACGATACCAGCTTGAAGAAATGACCAATCAGGTTGGCGACACCGTACACGTCGGTGTAGAGCGTGAAGCACATCTCCGCGGCGACGGTGGCCGCCATGGCGGCCAGCAGCAATCGAAAGACCCGGGGCGTGAACGAAGCACGATGGCGCGACAACAGTACCGCCCCGGCCACAATCAGTGTCGAGATGATGAATTCGCTGACCACCTTGAAGGTGGTCAGCCCGTCACCGGGCACGAAGCAATCAGGAAAGAGGTTAAGCCTGCAGATGGAGAGCAGGCCGAACGCGGTGGCGAAGGAGTAGATGGCCATGACGGACACGGGGCGGAGCCGCCGAAGCAGAAACAGGGGCGCCAGCAGAAGGGTCAAGGCCTCGATGTAGCGGGCAAGTATCCAGAACTGGGTCGGCTCGTTCGCGGTGAACGCAGGGAACACCCCCATGCCGGCATACGCAAGCGTATGGAATACATCGATCACCGCAACGAACAGATACGCAATGCCGATAAACAGGAGGTAATCGTTCGACACCCATCTCCGCGTGTTCCAGGCAACCACGAAGATGGCAAACCCAATAACTACGGAAAAGAGTTCGACACCCGCATGGAAGAGGAGATAGTCCGAGCGACTGAGCAGGTACAACAGCACCAGTGCGGCCGCCGCAGCCACGACTCTGACGGTAGCGACAAGGCGGGCGTGCAGTTCATCTCCGGGTCCGACCTCGGTTTCCTGTTCCATGGACAACTCCGGTTCACCCTATTCTAACGACAATGAACGTCGCGAAAAAGCGCCCCGGGCCGTACGCGATTGCCGCATGCCGACTTGACGCAATGGTGGCATTCAAGGCACGAGGGCGCCCAACTGGAAGGGTATTGTCTCACCTCTTCGTCCCGGGCGCGGCGATACTGGCTACTGCGCGGGGAAAACCTTCGTCCACCCTGACGAGAGTCGCATCGCGAGAGACATGCGGCAGCAGTTCTCACGAGGCAGATGCCGGCGGCCGTCCGCCAGCATGTGGCAACCCACGGGTGAGGAGGTCGGACCAGTCACGCTTGAAGCTCAGCAGGGCCAGATAGAGTCCGAAGTCAGGATACAGTCGGTCCAGTTGCGCCAGGTTTGCAGCGGGATCGTACTGCTCATCCTGCCGTGGCTCGAGTCCGACACATTCAAGCAACAGGTCGACCCGCTTCGACATCCACGCTCCGATGAATACAGGCACTCCGAAGCGTTGCAGCGATGCCACCACGGCATCCGCCCCCATCACCGGCTGGGTGATGATGAACCTGGCGCCTGACTCCAGCTTGCGCTCGAGCCGTCCGAGTTCGTGCTGCGCCGGTTCATACTGGTTGAAAGCGACGCCGCAGGTGAAGACACCGGGGTACTCACGTTCGATGTACTGCAACAGAACCGTCGATGTAACGGTCGTCGCATCGGTGCCCACATCGGCGGGTTCCAGGCGGGGCAGCCTGGGACCGCCGTCGCCGCTCACCACCAGGAGGTGCTTCACGTTGCGGTCGGCGGCGCCCCTGAGGAACGCCTCAAGGTCGCTCTTCAGATGAAAGCTGTTCAGATGCAGCAGCGTGCGCTGCGGATCAAGTGGCAGGTCGAGAAACTCAACCACCTCAAGCGCCGTGAAGTGCACGTTGCCCATCGGATTATCCGGAATGGAGACCACCGCGCCCGCATCGAGGATGCGCTGGTAGCGCTCCGCAAAAACCTCAAGACGTACCTCGAAATCGTCATCGCTCTGCTTGGGCGTCAGCAGCTCGATGACATAGGGCGTTCCGAACAGCGTGTTCATGCAACCTCCGTGAACGTACATACTAT
>CAYNXN010000168.1:0-3168 GCA_964401175.1 uncultured Dehalococcoidales bacterium
TCCTCAGCGACCTGGTATTCCCGCTACTGCACATGGCCGGACTTCGGCGAGTACGGGGGACGGGGCTTGTATCTTCAGCATTCCGGGAGCGGCTGATGCTGACCGTGACCGCGGTGAACGGTTGCCGTTATTGTTCCTACTTCCATGCGAAGGAAGCCCTCAGGAGCGGAGTACATCGCCAGGAGATCGCACAACTCTTGAGCGGCTCTGTAGCCGCTTGTCCGGAGGAAGAGTCGGTCGCCCTGTTGTACGCACAGCACTGGGCCGAGACCGACGGGCATCCGGCCGGGGAGGCGGTCCAGACACTGGAGCAGTCATACGGAGCTGAGAAAGCCGACGCCATCCATCTGGTGCTGCGGATGATTCGCATGGGAAACCTATCGGGCAACACGTTGGACTACGCCCTGAATCGCATCAGCCGCGGCAGGCTCCGAGGCAACGCATAGTACGCTCCATGCGCACGCGCTGCCCTGCCACGGATGACCCGATTCACGGTAGCTTTGCCACAAGCCGGGACAGCAGAGCACCACAACGTGGCTGGCAACAGCAGCCATCGCACCTTCACGTGTCTCTCCCCTCTGTACCCGTCGCCCTGAGTGCAGCAACGAAGCGGTCGCGGTTCAAATCGTCGCCCCCTCGACTAGCCGGACGAAGCAGGCCCAATCCGCGGTAGAAGAACGCACCATCGTCAGAGAGCCGGCGCCATCCGAGCCGGACACCAGGGGGGTTTCCTTCGGGATGAGTAGAAGGTAGAGTATGGGCGAAATCCAGTCGAGTCCGTTTCGAGGCGGGAGGTATCATGCTTGAGCCAGAGAGTGACGGATCGGTGCACGCAACCATCGCCTATTTCTCGATGGAGGTGGGCATCGACCCTTCTGTGCCCACGTACAGCGGCGGCCTCGGCGTGCTGGCAGGGGACACCCTGCGCGCAGCGGCAGATCTGAAGGTGCCTATGATCGGCATAACGCTGCTGCACCGAAGAGGCTACTTTCGTCAGCATCTCGACAACGGTGGCAACCAGACCGAGAGTCCATGCGAGTGGACTCCCGAGGACTTGCTTCAGGTTGTGCAGCCACGTGCGAAGGTGACACTGGAGGGACGCGTCGTTCACATACGAGCCTGGCGCTACCCGGTGATGGGCAACTCGGGGCACGCCGTGCCCCTCTATTTCCTGGACACGGCGCTGCCAGAGAACAGCGACTGGGACCGCAGCCTCACCGACTACCTCTACGGCGGCGATCAGCATTACCGCCTGTGCCAGGAGGTGATCCTCGGCATAGGCGGCGTGGCCATGCTACGGGCGCTCGGCCATGCCCGCATGCACTCGTACCACATGAACGAAGGTCACTCAGCGTTGCTGACACTGGCGCTGCTCGAGGAGTACGCACACCACAGCGGCCATACCTCGCCAGCGGAACACGACATCGAGTCGGTCCGCAAACACTGTGTCTTCACCACCCACACTCCAGTGCCGGCCGGACATGACAAGTTTCCACTCGCGCTGGCGCGCCAGGTACTTGGAGTCGACCGAGCGACGATGCTGGAGTCGCTGGATGGTGTGCCCGATGGGCTGTTGAACCTGACGCACCTCGCGCTGGCCTTGTCACGTTATGTCAATGGCGTGGCCATGCGCCACGGCCAGATTTCCCGGGACATGTTCCCGGGTTATCCCATCAACTCGATAACGAACGGCGTCCATGCTCCCACCTGGGCCGCTCAACCCCTTCAGACCCTGTTCGACAAGTACATGCCACAATGGAGGCACGACCACAATTACCTGCGCTACGCCATCTCCATCCCGCTGGATGCCATACGACAGGCACACCTGGAGGCGAAGCGCAATCTCCTTGCCGAAGTGGAACGAAGGACGGGCGTGCAACTGGACCCCATGACGTTCACGCTCGGATTCGCCCGCCGCGCCTCAACGTACAAGCGGGCCGACCTGTTGCTCTCCGACCCGGAACGGCTGAAACGTATCGTACGACAGGTGGGCCCGATGCAGATCATCTACGGTGGCAAGTCACACCCGCAGGATGGCGGGGGAAAGGAACTCATTCGCCGCGTCTTCCGCGGCGCCTCGGCGCTGAAAGGGGAGTTGCCGGTAGTCTATCTGGAGAACTATGACATGTCGCTGGGTCACCTGCTATGCGCCGGGGTGGACGTGTGGGTTAACACGCCACAAAAGCCACAGGAGGCATCAGGCACCAGCGGCATGAAAGCCGCACTCAACGGGGTGCCCAGTCTGAGTGTGCTCGATGGCTGGTGGGTCGAGGGCCACATCGAAGGCGTGACCGGCTGGTCGATCGGTGACAGTTGGCAGACAGCCAGCGACTCGGCGGCTGAGGCAGTCTCGCTGTACGACAAGGTGGAGTACCTGATACTGCCGACGTTCTACCGCAGGCCTCACGCGTTCGCGGAGATCATGAGGTCAGCCATCGCCCTCAACGGCTCCTTCTTCAACGCCCAGCGTATGGTTGCCCAGTACGTCAGTAACGCCTACGTACACGAGCCACACGGCGTCGACTGACGCGGCAGGCAACGCCGCGCGCGCGGCGTGTGGCCGCACCCGCGGTGAGCCTTGCGCACACCGAGGCAGGGGCAGTCTCAGAAACGACCAGCATGACCCTGCATCTCGCGACCGGTCACGCTGACGCTAGCCGGTTGACTGCTATCGCGGGTCGCCGTGTCGAGGCGGGCTCAAGACACCGATATGCCTCGCGATTCCCGCACCCACGTTGCGTACAAGGTGCGACTCGTACGGTGCGAACACGACCACCTCTCCCGCTCGGAGCGTCACCGCCTCATCACCGGACAGGAACTCGACCTCTCCCTCAAGCACATAGTTGATCTGCTCGTTGTCGTGGTCGTGCCGGGGCGACTCAGTGCCAGGCTCCATCTCAAAGTAGCTGATGCTGGCCTTCTCTCCTTTGATGGTCTGCCCCCGCACCCCGGGCCTCGGCTGGCTCACGGGGATCTCTTTCCAGGCGTAGATCTTCACTGAGTGGCCTCCTCATACCGTTTGCCGCGCGAAACGCTCCGCCAAATACCGTCTCCCGATGGCGGAATCGGTGAGAAATCCTGCCATGCAGGCGCACCAGCGCCCCAACGGCAGGCTCAATCGGGCCGGTCCAGATAGGACCAGTCCGCGTCCGGACTGGCGAAATCGGC
>CAYNXN010000169.1:0-3160 GCA_964401175.1 uncultured Dehalococcoidales bacterium
CCAGGTCTCGCAGACACCTGACGGTGTGAGTGCCGCGCAGCAGGTCGAACGTGGGCGCCATCGCATACCTGGCGAGAAGGTGGTACAGGCTCATTCGAGTGTCGCTCCATCCGGTTGATTGCGGGCAGGTCCGCCCTCATTCTCTTCGCGATTGCCTTTCTGTCGAGGCGACAGCCGCGACTCGACGACCAGGTGCTTGCCGGCGGCCGTCATAGGGATGTCATCCGACTGCTCTATGACGACGCGTATGCCGTCGCCCATCGACCGAGATAGTCGAGCAGCTATGAGCCGCTCCCCTGCCGCTCTGTCGGGCGCCACTATGTCCGAGTACCAGGTCAGGTGCACCGTGACGAGGTCGATGTCCTCTTGCACGATGTGATAACTGCGAACGCCGAGTCGTCCGAGCGACTCCAGGTCGAGATCGGCGGCGAAGATGCGCCCGCCCGATGGCGTGACGATAAGTTCACTGGCCCGGCCAAGCATGCCGACCAGGCGAGGCAGGTTCCGTCCGCAGTCGCAGGTGCTGCTGTCCATTGCGCCGATATCGCCAATCTCATAGCGGACAAGCGGCATCGCGTAGTTGTGCAGGTTGGTGAGGAGGACGCGACCCTGTTCGCCTTCGGGCAACACGTTGCCTGCAGCATCCACCACCTCGACTATCACATCCTCGGCCTGGATGTGCAGCCCCTGATGTGCGCTGCATTCACTGGCGATATCGAATACCTCGAACGAGCTGTACTTCGAGCACGGCTCGCAGCCAAAGACCTCCCGCAATAGTTCCCGTGCATGCGGATAGAGCTGTTCTCCGCCGCAGATGATGGCGTTCATGTGTGGCGCCGATAGCCCGCGCCGGCGCATGTAGGCCGCTACCAGGGCGAGCAGGGGTGGTGACCCTCCGAGCGAATGCAGTCGCTCATGCTGCAGGTAGCGCGCGATTCGCTCCAGGTCGTCGTCTGTCAGGTGACCGTAGCTCACCTGTTTCGATCGTCTCACGCGTCGACTCATCCGGTACAGGAGCTGTTCATGGCGCCGGGCGTAGTGACGTGGCCTGCTCAGGGTGGCGTGCCGGTCCCCGGGATTCACGCCGGCCCACTGCGCCGCGCGCAGGGATCGTGCCAGTCCCCGTGTGAAGCGATCCTCCCTGGTGCTGAAGAAGCGCAGCGGTTCTCCGGTGGAACCACTGGTGGCGCATCTTCTGAGACGCCTGGGGTCGCAGCAGTCTGCGAGCAGAGATTCACCCGCATCACGTATGTCTGCTTTGGTGAGAATGGGGAGCATGTTCAGGTCGTGGGCGCTGCGAATAGCTGCGGGCGCAACGCCGAGTTCGTCCATCGTTCGGCGATAGTACGGCACGTGCTGATACGCATGCTCGATGAGCCGCTGCAATCGGGACGACTGCAACTCCCGTATCTGCTCCAGCGGCCACCACTGAGATTGCTCCAGCTCACGCAGGCACCGCATGGTCTGCGTGCCTCTGATGAGGTCCAGTGCGGGAGCCATCAAATGCCGAGCTGCCGCGTGATACAGGCCCAACGCTCCTCCACTGTGACGGTCGATACCCTGCCTTCCGGTCAGTAGCGTACCTTTCCGTGAGTGTCATTCTCAAGTGAGAGCGGCACGAACCGGGGCCGTTTGCCCGAGAGATTCATCTCCAGGCGGTCGACCAGTTCGACCGTCACGCCGATTGGCTCTCCCAGCCGCGCTCGCAGCAAGGAGGCCACTCGATTCTGAGTCTCCTGTAGAGGTTCGTCCCCGCCGACGGCGCGGACGACGCGCAGCAACAGCCCGTCCGGACGTATCTGTACCAACTGGTGTTGCAGGATGTCGGGGGGCAGCAGTTGCTCAAGTTCGAGGTCCATGGCGGCGACCCGCGTCCCGCCGGGTGATACGAGATAGTCCCTGGTCCGTCCGATGTGACGGTCCAGCAGCGGCAGGGCTCGACCGCAGGGGCAGGGGGCGCTGCGCAGCGTCCCGATATCGCCGGACGCGTAGCGGATGAACGGCATGCCGAAGTTGTGCAGGCTGGTGATGGCGAGTTGGCCCCTCTGCCCGGGCGGCAGCGGATGGCCCGCGTCATCGACCACTTCCAGCACGAAGTCGTTGGCCACGATGTGCAACCCGTCCCTCGCCTCGCATTGCGCCGCGACCTCGTGCATCTCGTTCGAACCGTAGAAGATGAATGGCTCGCTGCCGAATGCCCGGCGAATCGTCTCGCGTTGCCGTTCAGTTGCATACTCGCCGCCAAGGCAGATTCCCGGGATCGGCGCGAACGTCAGGTTGTGTGCCACCGCGTATGCGGCAATCAGCGCCAGTGCGCTGGGGTAGGAGAAGAGCGAGTACGGCCGTACCCGCTGAATGGTGCGAGCCAGCGAGGACAGGTTCTCCTCCCGGACGGTCCTGGTGTTGATTCTGGTCAGTTGCTGCAGACGCAGGCTGAGTCGCCGCGTCATCCCGTCGGAAACTTCGTCCGCCTGCTCGCGGATGGAGAGGTGACGGTCACCCACCCTGGCTCCGGTCCATCCCGCAAGCAGCGACCAGCGGGCGTAGGCGCATGTCAGTCGCTCCTCCCGAGTGGAGTAGAAGTGCAGTCGCTCGCCGGTGGTGCCCCCGGACCATCCCGGGCGTAGCGCGGCCTGTGGGATGTTGGCGCTCACGAGGCGAGGGAGGTTGTGGCGTATCTCGTCCCTTGTAAGCAGCGGAAGCTGTCGCAGGTCCTGCGGTGTCTGGATCTGGCTCGGCCCGATCCCGCGCGCATCCATCAACTCGCGGTAGTACGGCACGTGGGTGTACGCATGTTCAATCAGCCGTTGCAGCCGGAGACACTGTTCCTCCATGATGCGTTCCGGCGGCCACCACTGCGAACGCTCCAGTTGTGCCAGTCGGCCCATCGTACCGCTGCCTCGAGCCAGGTCGTAGGCCGGCGCCAACACGTGGCGGGCGAGCATCGGATAGAGGCTCATCCCGACCGCCTCCGGCGTGGCACGGGCGACCGGGTTGTGCGGCACCGGTCTCGAGGAGCCTTCCCTCGGCGGGCAAGCGATAGGAGATGGCTGGTTTGATGCTGCGTCACTGCGCGGCCTCGCTTCGTGACGCAGTCGCTGGTGGGGTCACCCTGGAGATGAGGAAGAGGTGCTTGCCCACCGGAGTTGGCTCGATGCGC
>CAYNXN010000170.1:0-3159 GCA_964401175.1 uncultured Dehalococcoidales bacterium
CGCATCGAGCAGTTGTGCCCGGAGATTCAACTCCTCCTGGATCCTGTTGCGCTCGGCGATGTCCTTCTCCAGCTCAGAGACTTTGCTTACCAGCTTGGTCAGGAGTCGCTTGCTGTAGCCCATGAGAAACCCGGAGTACGCCACTGGGGCAACCTCCGGTGGTGGAGGCAGGCCGGACCCGGTCCTCTCCACCATTCGGGTCAGCAGCTCCACGAAAGTGTCCGGGTCGGCGGGCTTGCGCACGAAGCTTTCGGCTCCCAGGCTGAGCGCGAACTTCTCGTCTTCGTCCGATGTATAGGTCGCGGTGTAGAAGACCACGGGGATGTGCCTCAGTTTCTCGTTGAGCTTCCACTCCATGCAGAGCTGGAAGCCGTCCATCTCGGGCATGAGGATGTCTGTCACCAGGATATCCGGGGGATTACTGAGTGCCTCGGCCAGCGCCTGCTCCCCGTTTGTCGCACTTGCGACACTGTGGCCCAGCGCCCGAAGCTGCTTGACCAGGAGCTTTCGGCTGTCCTCGTTGTCCTCTGCCACAAGTATGTTCATGCGGTGTCCCCTTCTGCAATCACGAGTCGGCATAACGGCAACCGGTGCGTGTGTCAGGACAGGTATCCGGCAACCTGTGACGGGAACGTCTCGACATCGATTGGCTTGCGAATAAAGCCGCTGCAGCCACTGTCCAGCGCGCGTTGCATGTCGTCCGGCGTTACGCTGGCGGTTATCGCGACGATCGGGATGTGGGCCAGCTCGGGCATCGCCTTGATGCGCCGGGTGGTCTCGATTCCATCGATCCCCTCACGGAGCCGGATGTCCATGAGAACAAGGTCGGGACGTTCCTGGCTCACGCTTTCGAGGGCTTCTTCACCACTGGCGACCTCGATAACGGCGTAGCCGCGCCTGGTGAGGACCTTCCTCAGAAGTCGCCTGTTCTCCTCCTTGTCATCTACAACCAGTATCGTCCTGCCGGATGCCCCTGTGTCCATCTTTACTGCCTTTCTCGATCTGTGCTCAGGGAGTGGTTGCCGCCTGCTGCTCGCGAGCCTGTGTGGGCAGGGTGAAAGAGAACGTGCTGCCCTCGTCGGGCGTGCTCTCGACCCAGATCCGGCCACCCTGCATCTCAACGAACTGCTTGCTGATAACCAGGCCGAGTCCCGTACCTTCAGACCCGTCCAGCCTCGCCGGTCCAACCTGCTTGTAGCTCTGGAACAACTGCGCAACGTCCTGCGGTGGGATGCCACGGCCGGTATCCCGTACGGCGAACAAGTACGCGCCGTTCTCGCTGGAGATGGTCAGTGTTACCCCACCCTGGCTCGTGAACTTGACGGCGTTGCCCAGCAGGTTGAACAGCACCTGCTTCGTCTTGTTCTTGTCAGCATAGACACGCTCCAGGCCAGGAGCCAGTGAGTATGTCAGCGTGAGCCCCTTATCGGCCGCCAGCTTCTGCATGCTTGGAACAATCTGGCCGATGAGATCCGTAACAGGGAACTCCTCTTTAATGATCTCGAACTTACCTGCCTCGATCTTCGAGAGGTCGAGCAGGTCGTTGATGAGGCTTAACAGGTGCTTGCTGTTATCGTAAACCGTCTGAAGGTCCTCTTTCTGATCGGTGGTTGTCGGCCCTTCCATGCCATCCAGCATCAGCTTGGTATAGCCGATGATGGAGTTGAGCGGCGTTCGCAACTCATGGCTCATGTTGGCCAGGAACTGCGACTTGTGCAGGTTGGCCCTTTCCAGTTCGATGGTGCGCTGCCTGACGAGTTCTTCCAGGTGGTCATGGGAGCGGCTCAACTCGTCCTCAGCCGACTGACGTCTGGCTATCTCCAGCGTCAGTTCGCGGGTCCTCGCGTTTACCTGTGAACGCAGCACGAAGCTGCCGGCTGCCAGCAACAGCGCCAGTCCGGCGATTCCAGCGAGCGTCAGCAGCAGCCATGTGGGAATGACGGGCTCCGCTGAGGTCTCCTGGGAGAACCAGCGGCGTAGCGAATCGTAGTAGACTGAATCCGAATCCGCTTTGAGCCGCCGAACATGCAGATCAGTGCTCTCGATAAGGGCAGGTGTCATCTCGCCGCCCTTGGTGAAGGCGAAGTACAGCAGTGATGGCTGAAAGATGATTGGCGTCTCCACCAGACTGAAGTCCGCTTTGTACTTGTATCCGTGATCCTTGCTGGTCACGCCAACGTCTGCCTCTCCGTTTCTCACCGCCTCAAATACGGCGGCGTAGCTGTCCGTTTCGAGGAACTCGCAGGTGACATCGAAGGCGCTGACAAGCTCTCTGATGCCGTTGGTTCCCTCATAGTTCACGCTGCCACGCATCACCGCAACCGTCTTTCCGTCCAAATCGAGCACAGAGAGGATACTGGAGCCGTCCTTCGCGTATACCGTGGCCCAACTCGTGTAGACCACCTCGTGTGCGAATTCATAGAGCCTGCCCCGCTCGGCGGTATACGCCACGTCCGGCATGATGTCTATCTCCCCGGTGGCCAGCCGCTGTAGTCCTTCGGACCATGTGCCGTTGACGTAGATGAGATTCCATCCCTCCTGGTGCGCGATGTATTCGATGATGTCTGGCCAGAATCCGGCCGGACGTCCCTGTGCGCCCGGCGATATCTTGGGAGGATTGTCGTACACTCCAACCCGAATCGTGACGCCTTCCTCTGCTGCGACTGGCGAGATAGACGCAACGGACAGGATCAGCAGAAAGGAGAAGCAGGAAATAGTCCTTTGCGCGAGCGCCCGTAAGGTCATGGGGACACCTTCTGTCTGCTGCTGGCGCGACGGCTCCAGTTGACCGGATCGCGCACGAATAAGTGCGCGGCCTCCCGGAGATTGAGGTTGCGCTGCCGCCCCACCAAGTGGTGTGATGTGCGAGCGCGAGCCTCGGGAGCGCCGCGATGTGCCTTGCGGAAGAGTATACAGTCTCGATGCAGCGATTGCATCAGGCATTCCGATGAGTCGGATTGCCGGCCCCCTGCGCTTTCGCTGTGGCCACATCCCACAGCCAGCCGCACCGGCGGCGTGAGCCTGCTCTCGGAGTCTGCAAACAAGGTGTTCTGGAGTTCTTCCGGGGCATTTGAGTCCTGTGAAGATGGTCCGACGTTGCGTCCATTGCGCGAATCGCCCGAGCCGATTGGGTCTGCTGACCGCAGCCGCCAGGAACGT
>CAYNXN010000171.1:0-3144 GCA_964401175.1 uncultured Dehalococcoidales bacterium
GGCCTGTTTCAGCCGGTGATCGACTTCTTTGCCTCGGGCTCCACCGCCAGCATTACTGTGCTGGTTGGCCTCGGCGTGGGAGTTGCAGTTGTGGTGGTGCTCCTGCTCGTGCTGAGACAGCGGTATTTGTACTGATGCTCGGGTTGGGTTCACACCAGATAATGGGTGCTATGAAACTGTTCCTTTGGTGCGCGTGTGGCATCCTCGCCGCGGTGGCCGGCTGCGTCCCTGTGGCATCCGATGCGGTCCCTGTCGAGACGGCGGCGGCTGTGCCCGCCGCACCTTCGCTCGACTCCGCCCGAGTCCGTGTAGTGGTGACGCGCGACTTCGGCACGTCGACATTGCTTGACGAGATGGTGTCGCTTCCGGAGCCTGCCAGCGCGATGGCCGTGCTACAGCGTGTTGCCGAGGTGGGTACGGCCTACGGTGGAAGCTTCGTGCAGAGCATCGAAGGTCTCGAGGCTTCTCGAGCCGCCGGGACCGACTGGTTCTACTGCATCAACGGTGTGCTGGCCAACCGGGGAGCCTCGGACGTCATGGTGTCCGAGGGCGATGTGGAACACTGGGACTATCGCGCCTGGGGCTCCGGACGGAACGTCAGTGCGACGCTCGCCTGCTACCCGGCCTTCCTGCTGCGGGGATACCGTGGAGTCGTGCTGCCCACGGTGGTGGCGCATGAGAGCCAGTACCAGGACGAAGCCGTCTCGATCGCGGCCTCGCTCCGGCGCGATGGCGTGACGGATGTGCGCGTGGAGCAGATAGCTGACGTGACATCATCGGCCAGAGCGGACTGCAACCTGGTCGTGGTCGCCGGACTGGAAGAACAGTTGGTGCGTGATGTGCTTGAGCGGTGGGACAGGCTTGGATTATTTGCGCGGCTGGATGGTGCGGTCCTGCGGGTGTCCAGCGCCGCAGGGGAGGTGGTGGATGAGTATGACGAAGCCACCGGTCTGCTGCAGCCGCTGCAGAACCCGTGGAACCCGGCCGGCTCAGGCGCCTGTGAGAACGTCCTGCTACTGGTAACCGGAACGGATGCCGCGGGCGTTCGCCTTGCGGCGAAGGCTCTGGTCGATGCGGGCGATTCCATGGACACGTGGTGTGGCGCAGTTACGCGGGAGGGCGGGATGCGGCCGCAGGCGCTGCCGGTGGTGGAGTAGGGCACGGTGCTCTCGCGGCAGCCTCCGATGACAATTCGAGCATGAACCTGGCGTTCTCATATCGACCGCTGGACAGCCCCATCCACCGCATGAGCCCGTTTGTGATGCTGGCGTGGGTCCTGGTGGTGGTGGTTGGAGCCACGCTGGCGCAGCATCCATTCTGGCTGCTTGCGCTGCTGCTGGTTTCGCCGCCGGTGGCATGGGCTGCGGGGGTGATGCGGCCGTGGGCGGCCATGATGCGCTGGGTTCTGCTGATGGGACTGTTCATCGTTGCCGTGAATGTGGTCGTGAGCCAGCAGGGCACTCACCTGTTATTCGATCCGGGAGTCCGTTTGCCCCTCCTGGGGTCCCCTCGGATCACGCTCGAGGCCATCGCCTTTGGCGGCGCGATGGCCTTGAGGCTGGCTGCCATCATCTCCGCCTTCACCCTGCTCAACCTGTGCGTCCATCCGGATGAGCTGATGCGTGCCGCCATCAAGCTGAAATTGCCGTATCGTTCCGTCCTGGTCACCTCGCTCTCGACCCGCTTCGTGCCAGTGCTGCTGAACGACGCGCGGACTGTCATGGATGTGCAGCGGTCGCGCGGCCTGTCGTTCGGTCGCGGCAATCTGATCGAGCGCGTTCGAAACGGTGGCACGCTCATCTTCCCCTTGCTCTCGAACTCGCTGGACCGCGCGGTGCAAGTGTCCGAGGCGATGGAGGCGCGCGGTTATGGCGCACGCGTGAAGAGGACCTTCTACCGCGACCGCTCTATGACGGCCGCGGAGGTCGCGCTGCTGCTGGTGGTGTGTGGTGCGGCCGTGCTGCTTCTCGTGGCCCGCGCTGCCGGCCTGATGGAGTATCAGTACTATCCAGCGCTGGATGACGTGGTGATGTCGGCCCCGTCACTGGCTGCGATGCTCCTGGTGTGTGCGATGCTGTTGTCGGTAGTTGTCCGCCGCCCATCCGCGCGGAGCGCCAGCGATGATTGATTTCCATCGTTTCTCATTCGCCTACTCGGGACAGGACGAGCCGGCGCTGAGCGATATCGATCTGCATTTCGGTGACGGCGAACGCGTGCTGCTGACGGGTGCGTCAGGCTGTGGCAAGACGACCCTGTGCCGCTGCCTCAACGGACTGATACCGCACTTTCACGGAGGCCTGCTGCAGGGCAGGGTGGTGGTCGAAGGATGTGATATAACGCGCTGCCAGCCACGGGAGTTTGCGCTGCGCGTCGACATGGTGTTTCAGGATCCCGAGAATCAGATAGTCGGGACGGACGTCGAGCGCGATATCGCCTTCGGACTTGAGAACCTTGGGGTGGCGCCGGCAACGATAGCCCGGCGAGTGGACGAAGTGCTGACTACACTGGGAATCCTCAGCCTGCGTCGCAGACCCATCGCGCAGCTATCCGGTGGTGAGAAGCAGAAGGTCGCGCTGGCAGCCTGTCTCGCGCTGCGGCCGGCGGTGTTGGTCCTGGATGAGCCGACGTCGGAGCTCGATCCTGTCGCGGCGGAGGAATTGATGCAGCTGCTGGCGCGACTGCGGCAGGAATACGGCATGACGATGATTCTGGCGGAGCACCGCGTCGGGCGCGTTCTCGACCACGTCCAGAGGGTGGTGGTACTTGATCGGGGTCAGGTGGTGCGGGACGGCGACGCGTACGCGGTGATGGTGTCGGCCGCCGGTGCGCCGAGGGGAGTGGAAGTTCCAGCGTTTGTTCATCTTGCCGCCCGTCTGGGCCCGTCCGGAAACCGGCCCGGAGTAACTCCGCTGGATGCCGCGCACATAGCCTCGCAGCTCGCATCCAGGCTTCGAACTGCAGCGCCGACTCAGGACGATGCAACCGCGCCGTCGCGTGGAACCTCTCTGGTGCGGCTCGAAGACGTCTCTTTCAGCTATGAGCAGGGACTCCCGGTGCTGCAACATGTGTCCACCGAGTTGTACGAGGGCCAGCTTGTTGCGGTGATGGGGCGCAATGGCGCGGGCAAGACGACGTTCGCCCGCC
>CAYNXN010000172.1:0-3121 GCA_964401175.1 uncultured Dehalococcoidales bacterium
GTCCATTGCCATCGTGTCAGCAGGCGCCGACAATCGCTACGGGCACCCGGATGCGACCGTGGTACGCCGTCTGAATGAACACGGCGCCGATGTCTTGACGACATCGGAGTGCGGCACGGTAGAACTCATCACCGACGGCCGGCACCTCTGGCTCAAGAATGGCTGAGATCGAATCGTTCCGGCCTTTGCCGCGAGGGGGGCCATGGCGCGCTCGACTCTAGCGCCAGAGCCCGAGCTTCCGGCTATAGAACAGCGCCAGACCGATTCCAATCGCGCCGACGAAGATGAGGAAGGTCCACTTCAGCGCGATGGCCAGGACCAGCATGAAGACCACGTTGATGCCCACGGCAACGGCGGAAGCACCGAAAAGGAGCCGTGGCCGGATACGCCAGGCCGAGCGCTCGTACAACTCGGGATGGCGCCGCACCAGCCTCATGGCCGCAGCGAGCACAAGTGTCACCATGAACAGCAGTCCGAAGTTCAGCACCGAACCCAGCGTCATGAGCGGCGGATTGACCAGCAGCGTGGCGATAGTCATGAGGTAGATGAGGGCCAGTCCGTTATGAGGCGTGCCGAACCGCGTGTTCACGCGGGAGAAGACCCGTGGGAAGTAGCCATCAAAGGAGAAGGCGAGAGCGTACCTGCCCGCGGCAGCGAGCGCGAGGTTGATCGTGGTGGCGCTCGCCATGATGCCACCCCCCACCACAAACAGCGCCAGCAAGCCGCCCGAGAGAAAGGTGTCGGCCACATCGCCAAGCGTGCCAGCGGAGAACTGCTGCCAGCCTACCGTGCCCACCGCAACCACTTCGATCAGCAGATAGAGACCCAGTACGATGCAGATGCTGATGATGAGCGCACGAGGGATAACATCGCGGGCGTTGCGCACCTCGTCTCCCATCTCGATGCCGAACAGTCCTCCTGCGAGCAACGTGTAGAGCAACGCCGAAGCGCCGACGAAACCGGCCGGCCCGCCGGCAAACGCAGGCGCCAGGTTTGCCATCGAAACCGAGGGCAATCCTCCGCCGATGAACACCAGCAACGCCGCCAGCAGAACCGCAACTCCGATGAACTGGGTCTGTGTGGCAAGCCGCACTCCAAGCACGTTGATGATGAAGATGAGACTCATCACCAGCACGGCCCAGAGCGTAACATTCACTCCGGGCACCAGCACCGCCACAAGCTTGGCGATGGCGACGGCGAAGAGCGGCAGCATTCCCAGGGGGATGGCGATGAACAGCACCATCCATGCGGCGACGGCGAGCGGCCGAGAGAATAGCTTGGCGTACTGATAGTTGGCGCACGTCACCGGCAGCGCAGAGGAGAGCGCCACGTACGCGGGGATGGCGAGCAGAATTGGAGTCGCCGAGAAGAGTTGCGCGATCACGAGCGATGAGCCGGTCAACCCCGCGGCAACGGCGGTCAACAGGAAGAGCGAGCCCCCGATGTTCAGCCCCACCATTATGGCGACAAGGCCCACCATGCCGATGTCACGCCTCAGGTTGGCTGAGATCGTGCGGCCAACGAAGAACTTCAGGTCGTATCCAGTATCCACAGGTCTCCTTATGCACCATCGCCGTCATCAGGCGTCATCATGTTCACCGAGCAGACGCTCGGTTATCGAACGCGGGTGGCGCAACCGTTGCACGTTGCGCGCCGCAATGTATCCCACCAGCATCACCGCATAGATGGTGAGGGCGATCGACCGTTCAAGAACATGCACGAACACGGGTAGAAACGGGGCCGCACAGGCCACGATGAGAAAGAGCCGGCGTGAGAGCCGCTGCCGCAGATTCAACAACAGGCCGATGCCCATCACTGCAAGGGTCAGCCCCAGCGCCAGCGGTGTGAGGGCAGCGAAGACACCCATCGCCGTGGCCACGCCCTGCCCTCCACGAAAACCGATATACACCGGATATACGTGCCCCAGCACGGCAACCAGACCCGCGGCCATCACCCAGTAGAGCCCGACACCGAGCCATTGCGCTACGGCGATTGCGGCGCAGCCCTTGCCAACATCTCCAGCAAGCGTGAGCAGCCCTTCCTTGAGACCCACGGCCCGAATGACGCTGCCCGCGCCCACATTGCCGATATCGACCGTCCGGATATCGATGCCTGCACGAAGACGGGCGATGATGTAGGCGAACGGAATGGCGCCGAGGAGATACGCTGACAGGACGGCACCGGCCTCATTCATGCTGCGTTCACGCGCTCGCGCACGGTCATGGAATCCTCGCAGGGTGAACGCGAAGCACCATGGGCCCTAGCTCCAGTCGGCACGAGCATTCCGTGCGCACATATTACCCTACCACGCGCACAAATGCTCGCTACGAAATGAACCACACCGCCCAGTGAGGGCGTTGCTCATCGCCGCCGCCCTGGGGTCAGATAGACCGGATCTCCTCACGCATGAAGCGGACGTAGGACGCGGCGAAACAGAGTGCGCAGAGCGCGATGATGGTCACCATCTGTGGCCAGACGAGCAACAGGCTGTCCTGCAACGGCAGCGGATTGGACATGCGCCCGGAGTACGAACTCATCACCATCAAGGCCGAGTTCATCGTCCCCACCTCAGGCGTGAGCAGTCCAACCGTTGCCTCACCATAGAGTGTGCACGGAGAGATCCGAGAGAGCGCACCCTCAAGGCTGACGTTCCGGGTGAATGCCTCCATGGTGGAGTTGGCATCGACCGGGACCGCCGCATTTGCGATCGCACCGGCGATGGCTCCAACAAAGAAGAAGAAGACTATCCAGACTGCCAATGAGGCGAGCATCGAGGTGGCCGTCCGGCGGAAGAACACGGAGAAGAGGACGCCCAGCGCCAGCCAGAAGCCGGCGTAGACGACGCTGATGCCGACAAACGCCAGCAAGCGCACGACCTCCTCCCCATTGGGCGGAACGCCGACGATCCTGATGCCCAATCCGGCCACAATGGCGACTACGCCAACGATCATAATGGACAGCACGGCCAGGCCGGCGAGGAACTTCGCGTTGATAATCGAATCACGATATATCGGCTGCGATACCAGTCTGCTGAGGTTACCGCTGTTCCGCTCGTTGTTGACGGCGTCGAAACCCAGCGCGATGCCAACGATGGGAATGAACAGCGAGAGGAAGAACAGGA
>CAYNXN010000173.1:0-3119 GCA_964401175.1 uncultured Dehalococcoidales bacterium
AGATGGCATCGCTCGCCATACCCGCGATCTCCTCCTTGGAGATGACGCCAGGTCCCGACTTCGCCAGTGATACGAGAACATCGGCGCCCCGCAATGCCTCCGCCAGGTTTCCGCTCTTGCCCTCAGCGTTTGTCTGGGTGCAGAACTGCCACTTGTGGTAGTACAGCTCCTTCTCTGCCTCGACGTCGGTCCGACCGGGATGCAGTATGCCCTTGCTGTCCACCACGACCATGGTGGCCGGGTTGGCGCCCATCGCCAGCATGAGGCGCGCACAGGCTACGTTCGCGGCCCCGGCGCCGTTCAACACGATACGGGCCGATTCGATCTTCTTGCCCACCAGTCGCAGAGCGTTGATGAGTCCGGACAGGATCACCGTCGCGGTTCCCTGCTGGTCATCGTGGAAGATCGGAATCTCGGCCTCCTGCCGCAACTGATCGAGCACGCGGAAGCACTTGGGGCTGGAGATATCCTCGAGGTTGATTGCGGCGAAGGACGGCTGCAGCCATTTCACGGCCTGTATGATCTCGTCCGCATCCTTCGTTCCGAGACAGATGGGGACCGCATCGACACCGCCAAGGTACTTGAACAGCATGCACTTGCCTTCCATAACCGGGTAGCCCGCCTTTGGACCGATGTCGCCCAGCCCGAGCACGCGCGTCCCGTCGCTCACCACGGCGATCGTATTCCATCGCCCGGTGTACTGGTTCACCAGGGACTCGTCCTTCTTGATTGCCAGGCACGGGGCCGCCACTCCGGGACTGTAGTAGATGGCGAAATCAGCGTAGCTCCGGATGTGACACCTGGGCATCGATTGCATCTTGCCGCGGAAGAACGTGTGTAACTTGAGCGCATCTTCTGCGGGCTTGTTCGCCTTGGCGACAAGCTCCTCTCTACTGGGTTGCTGTGTCATCGAATGTCACCTCCTGACCTGTTCACTTCACGCGGTCATCTAACGATAGCTTACTACGATACCATATCGGGCGGAGGGTATCGCCTCGTATCTGTGCTCCCTGCCGGTCCCTTCCCAGACTGCGCTCTCATATTGCGGCGAACCGCGAAGCGTCGTCTGTCCGCCTCGTTGCCGAAGTCTACAGTATTCTCCATGACCATCGGTAGCGTGCCACGTCAGTAGTCTCTGCTCAGACTACGTCTTACGTTGACACGCTAGCGAATGGCGGACATTCAGCGAATCTCGCCCTGGTTGACAATCCGAGGCTGTGTGACTAACATTTCGCGATGCGCTCAGCATGCAGCATATAGCATGCCGACGCTCCGAGAGTCAGTGGTGTCCGGTTGCTGGTCGATATTGGAATGCATTCCCGTGGGTGTCGTCCATGGGTTTCGCATCGTCTGCGCGCCGATCAGGTGTGCACGGGCAGGGTTGGCGGGCGGATCAGCATTCCGGTCTGGGCGATATACAGCTAGATACGAACCAAATGGCTGCAGGGCGAGTTGAGGTGCGAGCTACATTGACTGTGTCCGCGCCATGAGGCGCACGCGGGCACATGGAGCGGGTTTGGGGACAGTTCCAGCGGGTATGGATTGTTCCGCAGGGTGCGTCCTGCAGCATAAACGGCTGATTCGCGTCCTGTGCATGGAAACGCCGGATTTCCTCCGGTGTTTCTCGTGCAAGTCCGTAGTCGTGGTGAATGGCTCAGACTGATAACGCCTGCAGACAGGCTACGGAGGGATCCGTTCAAGGCTGTTTGGTGGGGGGCGATTGCCTGTTGTCGACGGCGCAACAATCATCGCCAGAAGAAACAGTTGGGATCATACGTGCGGATGGCAGTCAATATACAGTGCCTCGCAGCCAGAATCTGGTTTTGAATCGAGTATCGGGAGGTTCGAGTGTCTGAAAGAGCGTTGGATGATGTACGCGTCATCGAACTGGCAGAAGATACAGCCGGTCCCTACGCGGGCAAGTTGTTCGCTGATTACGGAGCGGACGTAGTTAAGATCGAACGGCCTGGCGAGGGGGACATATCCAGGAGGAAGGGGCCCTTCCCTGGAGATGTACCTCACTCGGAGAAGAGCCTGCAGTTTCTCTATCTCAATACGAACAAGAGATCTGTATCGCTGGATGTCTGCAAACCTCTGGGCATGAGGATTCTCAAGCAACTGGTTGCCGATGCGGACGTCCTTATCCTGGACATGCTGCCGGCGAAGATGGAGGCCATTGGCTTGACGTACGAGGTCATGTCACAGCTCAACCCACGGTTGGTGATGGTGTCCATCACACCGTTTGGGCACACCGGGCCGTACCGCGACTGGAAGTCAACCGACCTTGTGCAGTATGCCATCAGCAGCTTCATGAACTTGAGTGGCAGCCCGGACCGTGAACCGTTGCAGCATGCGCTCGGTCAGGCGGGCTTCATGACCGCACGCAACGCGATGGTCGCTGCCATGGCAGCGCTGCTCTATCAGCGCGCAAGCGGCGAGGGACAGTTCATCGACGTGTCCGTCCTCGAGTCGGTTGCGGTGCAGCCGCCATTCCAGCCAACCCAGTATAGCTACACTGGAGTCATCGCCACCCGTGGTCACGAGCCGACGCTTGACGGCGCCTATGTGCGCTGCAAGGGAGGCGATTACATCTGCATGACCACCACCGGGGGCGCACCGTTCTCGGACTTTGCGGATCTGCTTGGCCTGCCCGAGTTGCTGGACCCCAAGTTCGCCTCTGCGCAGGGGCGCACGGAACACAAGGCCGAGCTGGATGCGCTTGTCAACAAGCGGCTGCTTGAACTGGACCCCCTCGAGCTGTTCCACAATGCGCAGAAGCGCCGGTTCGTCTTCGGTGTGTGCCAGACGCCAAAGGACATCCTCGATTGTCCGCAGATACAGGCGCGTGGCTTCCTCCAGGACGTGGAACACCCGGTTGTTGGGACGCTGAAGTACCCCGGCGGACCGTTCATGATGATGGCGACTCCCGCCCGGATGGCCCGCCCTGCTCCGCTGCTGGGCCAGCATACGCATGAAGTGCTTGGGCAGCTTGGCTACGACGGTGATAGCCTCCTCAGGCTTACCGAACTGGAGGTGATCTAGATGACGCCGCATGAGACTACCGCAGCAACCCCGGTGCGCCGGAAGGCGCTCGAAGGCGTCCGGATTGTGACGGTGGA
>CAYNXN010000174.1:0-3104 GCA_964401175.1 uncultured Dehalococcoidales bacterium
CCTGCGGGATCAGGTCAAGGTGATTGTGGGCGGCACCCCGGTCACGCCGGCCTTCGCTCAGAAGATAGGCGCCGACCACTGCGCGCTGAACGCCATCGAGGGTGTCCACAGGTGTGCCGAGTGGCTCAAGGCTGAGAAGGAGGGGCAGTAGCATGGCTGAGATGACGCGGCGGGAGAGGATACTCACGGCCAGCCACCGGCAGATGGCCGACCGTATGCCGTTTCTGCACAACTGGCGTCATTCTCAACAGGGGAGCGCCGAGCGTGAGTGTAGAAACCGCGGCATGGGATTGACCTGGGCGCGCCCGGGCCACACCTTCACCTGGCACGGCGTTGAGCTGACCGAGACGTATGAGTCGTACACCACCGCGACCCAGACGCTGCGGCGCACCTTCAAGACGCCGGTGGGTACCATCTCGCTGGTGGAGAAACGCGAGCCTGGCGTGGGCGAGTGGCATGGTGTGAGAGGATGGCGCGATGTGACGCCATGGCAGACGGAGCGCGCCATCAAGGGGCCGGACGACTACAAGGTCCTCAAGTACATGTACGAGAACCTTGAGATCAAGCCGGACTACTTCCCGTTGGAGCAGGCGAAGCACTGGCTGGGAGATGACGGCGTGGTGCTGCACCAGGTGGTTCACGTGGGCCTGCAGTTGCTGATGATCGACTGGGTTGGCAGCGAGGGCGGACGCTTCTTCGTGCACCATGCGCGCTATCCCGACCTGATTGAGGAGACGTACCAGGCGATCTCGAAGGCGTACGAGCCGTTGTGGCAGATCGGCGCCGAATCGCCGGCGGACATCTTCTGGATCTGTGACAACGTCGACGCGGTGCTGGTCAACCCGCGCCTGTTCAGGAAGTACTTCCTGCCGGAATGGGAGAAGTGCTGCACCAGTGTCCACGCCAGGGGCAAACTGGTGGCGGCGCATTGCGATGGACGGATGGGGCCGATCAAGGACCTGATAACGCAATCATCGGTCGATATCATCGAGGCGCTGCACGTGCCGCCGATGGGCGATCTCTCGCTGGGTGAGGCACTGGCCGCGTGGCCGGACAAGGTCATCTGGACCGGATTCCCGGGCTCCGTCTACGCATTGGGGCCTGAGGCCACCACACAGCAGGCGCTTGAGATGCTCCGGGACATCGGCACAGGTGAGCGGGTCTGCTTCGCGGCCTCGACCGAGAACCAGGTTTCGAATGAGAACCTGCGTGCGCTCACCTCGGTGCTGGAACATGCCACTCTGCCGCTCTCCGCCGAGAAGGTGGATGAGATAGAGAGGTCATTGCGGTAGGTCCTTGTTCTTCAGTCAGATGAGAGGGGGCGGTCAAACGACCGCCCCCTCTCCGTTGGCCGCGGCGCACATGCGTCCGGCCCTCCCCGTCCACTTGTGCTCTTCGTGTCGCGTGTTGTGAGGCCCGCAGGGCCTGCTTCATCGCACAAGACCGCCCCGCAGTGTTAGAATCGCACGGAGCCGTACAGGTCCGTCAAGGAGGAATCGCATGGGCGGCACGCACTACACCATCACGCCGGTGAGCGTGGGCACACTCACCATCGAGAGACCCCAGTTTGTGTGGGGTCAGGGCTGGGGCACCGTCGTCGAGTGTCCTGTGCTGATGTTCTACGTGGAGGGTGGCGGAAGGCGCATCATGGTGGATACCGGCTGCGCCGATCCGGACTGGGCCACGAAGTACCACAAGCCGTTCGTCCGCACGCCTGAGCAGGAGCCGCTGCAGGCGCTCAAGGCCATAGGTGTTGACCCCGCCGCCATCGATACCGTGGTGGTGACGCACCTGCACTGGGACCACTGCTACAACCAGGAGCTGTTCGGCAATGCCCGCTTCCTGGTGCAGCGGCGGGAGCTGCAGTACGCGGCGGCGCCGCTGCCCATCTTCGCCAATGTGTATGAGGCGCCGACCACGGGTATGACGCCGGCGTACAGCAGGACGAAGTTCGATGTGGTAGACGGCGACCATGAGCTTGCCGATGGCTTCACGCTGGTCTTCGCTCCGGGACACGCTCCGGGCATGCAGTGCCCGCTCATCACGACGAATGAGGGTGTGTACTACATCGCCGGCGACAACGCGCCCCTGTACGAGAACCTGGAGGGTAACAAGTTTGGCCGGCCTATTCCGGGCATGATCTACGAAGACCTCCGCGCGTACTATGAGACGTTCCGGCGCATGGAGCGGCTGGCGGACCACGTGTTGCCGGGGCATGACATGAAGGTGCTGGACCGGTCCAGGTACGGCTAGTTCTGATCCGCCCGGTCCGTCTGCGTCACGCGCACGGAATGCTGCCGGGCATCGACCGCAAACACAGCTCGGAGGAGGCCTCACATGAGTGGCACGCATTACCGCATCACACCGATTAGCGTGGGGACGCTCACCAACGACCATGCGCAACTGGTCTGGGGACAACAGTTCGGCACCAAGGTGCAGATTCAGGTTCTGATGTTCTACGTGGAGGGCGGGGGCAGGCGCATCATGGTGGACACGGGTTGTTCCGACCCCGAGGCGGCATCGAAGTATCACTATCCCTTTGTGCGGACGCCGGAGCAGGAACCTCTTCGGGCCATCAAGGCGGCGGGCATCGACCCCGGCGAAGTCGACACGGTGGTGGCCACGCATCTGCACTGGGACCACTGTGGCAACAACGCGCTCTTTCCGAACGCCCGCTTCCTGGTCCAGAGGAAGGAGCTGCAATTCGCCGCCGCCCCGCTGCCAATCTTCGCCAATGCGTATGAGGCGCCCACGACGGGCATGACGCCTGGCTACAGCGGGACGAAGTTCGAGGTGCTTGAAGGGGACTCTGAACTGGCCGATGGGCTGCAACTGGTCTTTGCACCAGGCCACACGCCCGGCATGCAATGTCTTGTGGTCAACACCGTGGAGGGCGTCTACTACCTCGCGGGCGACAACGCCGGTCTGTATGAGAACCTGGAGGGCAACAGGTTCGGTCGGCCCATTCCCGGCGTCAACTTCGTGAACCTTGAGGACTACTACGCCTCGCTCTGGCGTATGGAGCGGCTGGCGGACCACATACTGCCCGGCCACGACGTGAAGGTGCTGGACCGGACCCATTACGGATAGGTGATGGCTCGCCG
>CAYNXN010000175.1:0-3089 GCA_964401175.1 uncultured Dehalococcoidales bacterium
CACGATGGGTGAGGAATTGTAGCAGGAATACCTGCGCGCTTCGCGCCGGTTGGCCTGCCAGGGGAGGGAGTCCTTCGTTCTGGGTTCTGAGTTCTGCGTTCTGAGTTCTGCGCAAACCGTCGCAGAGCGGCGGCCGACCGGGAACCCAGGGACCCCGGCCGCAGGCCGGTGTTCCGCGTCAGATGGCGTCCGTCAAGAGGGATGGGACTCGCCGGACTTCACCAGCGCGTAGCGCGTCACCGGCGGGGCAATCAGCTCGTTGACGATGGTTGAGGCCAGCACCGCATTGAGCAGCAATTCGCCAAACGTGGGAAACCGTGTCGCCGCCAGCAGCGCCAGGCCCACGGTGACGCCCGCCTTGGGCAGCAGCGCCAGGCCGAGATAGCGCCGGATAACCTCGGGCGCCTGCGAGATGCTGGCTCCAACCACCGTGCCGGAGTATTTGCCGCAACACCGGGTGGCCACGATGATGAGCGCCAGTACACCGGCCGTGCCCAGCACACCGAGGTCGAAATGCAACCCTGCAAGCACGAAGAACAGCGTATACAGCACCGTCTCCATGTCCCCCAGCACGGACGGCTCCTCGGACTGGCGCAAGACGTTGACCGCGATGAAGCCGAGGACCATGTTCGCCATGATGAGGGACAGCTCCAGCGCCAGAGCAACACCGGCGCAGAGCAGCACGGCGCCGAAGACGAAAGCGAGCTGCACCTCGTGGTGCAGGATGCGGCGGGACACCAGCACAACGACGGGAGAGAGCACGGCGCCGAGCGCAACCGACGCGCCGATATGCCATACGGGCTCAACCACGAGTTGAGTCAGGGTCAGACTGTTGCCGGGCAGCACCAGCGCGATGGCGACGCCGACGGCCACGGAATAGGCCACCACCGCCACACCATCATCCAGCGCCACCACCGCCAGTAGCGTGGTGGTGAGCGGTCCGCGCGCCCGCAGCTCGCGCACGATAGCCATGGTGGCGGCAGGCGCCGTGGCGGAGGAGATGGCGCCCACGATGAAGGCCATGGGAAAGGAGAAGTCCCAGTAGCCCGAGTCCGGCACAAGGAGGTACACCGCGAAGGAGAAGACCACGGTGACCAGAATCCAGGCGCCCACGCTCTGCAGCAGCGTGACCCAGGCCACCACCCGACCCATTCCACGCAGCGTATTGATGCGCAGGCTCCCGCCGATGAGGTAGGCAACCACGCCCAGCGCGATGTTCGTGAGCACGCCGAGCTGCTCAATCGCCTCGGTGGGAACAACTCGACCAACGGACGGGCCCAGCAGCACGCCCACGAGGATGTAGCCGGTGACGCTGGGCAGGCCGAAGCGGCGCAGCGCCAGGCTGCCGATGAGTCCAGCAACCACCATCACGCCGAGCGTCAACACGATGTTGAAGCTCACGCGAACCGCCCCTCGGCATTGTGTGGCGCCCCACTCACACCTGCCGCCGGGAAGACGAACGGCGAGTGTAGCTGAGGCGAGGACGGATGGGACACGAAGTCGCCATGGGCTGGAACCAACCACGGGCCTCCGGCCGGCGCAGACACAGCTTGTACGTGGCAACGGGCGCCGGCGACATCGCATCCGCCGGTCGGAGGCACAGAGTCAGTGATTGCCGGACTCGGGCGCACCTGTGCAATTCTGCGGCATCGACCAGAGTATGACAACCCCTGACAACGTAGTCAGGTTCTGCGTTCTGCCGCGTACGCCGGTAGGGACGGGATGAATCCCGGCCGCCCACCTTCTTTCGGGGACACCATTCACCGAGTGGTTTGGACAATTCCACTATGGTGTCCCTGCTACGGGACACGGGTCCTTCACGAACGCCTCGCACAGGACCTTGGGGTGACGCGTTGTTGATACTGTCCCCGCGGCAGGCGGTGTTCAACGCAGGGTGGCCAAACGTCGCTCGCGCGGGCAGAAGCTCCGCGACGGGCATTCGGGGCGGCGGAGGCTATGGTTTGCCCAGCTGTGCACGCGCCTCCTTGAGCATGGCGGCATGCCCTTCCGTGGCGCGTGCGAGCGCCGCAAGAGTCTGCTTCAGTTCACTGTGATCCGCTGGCAACTGCTCGAAGAACCGCCGTTCGAGGAGTGCATCCTCGATGTACGAGGCGATGACGATCTAGGGGACCTCTCCTCGCTGTGCCGCAGCTTGTTGTTGAGTCAAGTACTCGGTAAAGGTCCGTATTGCCTCGATTTTGAAGCGCCCCCGCGGCACGGCATCGCGCCGCAGCTTGCCGGCCAGCTGTGTCACCAAATGCGCATGGCCGTGTTCGGCTGTGGCCAGTTTCAACCAGAATGGCGCATGGTCCACGTGTTGACGCGCGTATTCACGGTAGAGAGATTCCAGCGCCAGTTCATTCGCGGCGATGAGATTGAGCGACTCAAAGTACGTCTTGTCGTTCCCGCCGGCAGTCGTTGGCATTGGTCCTCCTGTGTTGCTCGAGTACACGATCCAGGCAGCCCGCCACCCGTTCTCCATTCGCCACTTGGATTATACGCTGTGTCGCTGGTGTGTCCAGCGGAAGGGCAGCGAGTGCCGCGTGTGCCGGCCGGAGGCCGGGGTCCTGCGTTCTGGGTTCTGCGTGCTGGGTTCTGCGTGCTGCGTTCCACCCGCCCGTGTCCCGGCCGCAGTGCCTGGGTGCTTGAGTGCGTGGGTTGGCTCGCCATGGGCGGGAGTTCCACGTCTGCGTGCTGGGTCCTGAGTTCCGGGTTCTGCATTGCAGGTTCTGCGTTCGACACAACCTATCCTCGGAAGGGGTCGGCTGCCACACCGGCCCGTGTCACATCTCGGGGACACCATAGTGGCGTTGTCCATACCGCTGGAGGATGGTATCTGCGCAAAGGGGTACAATTCATCCTATCGGCTATTGACTTCGCGGCAAGTCGGCGGTAACTTGGTGGATGTTCGCTCGTGGCGCTTCAACCGGGCCGAGGCGCGTGAGTGGAAGGTTCCCAGGGTATGTTCCAGCCAGGTTCACGGGCATTGCCCTGTGCAACGCCGCCGTTCTGCTGCGGCGCGTTCCCCTGTTCCTGTGGCCACGTCCCGTCAAGTGGTGTATGAGCACGTCATCACCATCACTTGTTTA
>CAYNXN010000176.1:0-3053 GCA_964401175.1 uncultured Dehalococcoidales bacterium
AGGAACGGCTCGGCAGCTACTGGGCGAACCACTTCTCCACCATCGGCCTCATCGGAATGCATGAAGCGTGCCTCAACTTCCTGGGCAAGGGCATCGACACGCCTGAAGGGGAGGAATTCGCCGGCGAGGTCCTCGGGTTCATGCTCGAACGGCTCTCGCAGTTTCAGGTGGATACCGGCCAGCTCTACAATCTTGAGGCCACGCCGGGTGAGGGCGCCTGCTACCGCCTGGCGCGCCTCGACCGGCAGTCTTTCCCCGGCATCGTGGCTGCAGGCGAGGAGTACCCGTACTACACCAACTCGACGCAGCTTCCGGTTGGTTTCTCCGGGGACCTGTTCGATGCGCTGGCGCACCAGGACCGGTTGCAGCCGCGCTACACCGGAGGCACGGTGTTTCACTGCTTCCTGGGCGAGCGTATCGACGACCCTGAAACGTGCAAGCTGCTGGTGCAGCGCATCACCGGCGGCGTGAAGATGCCATATTTCACCCTCACGCCCACCTTTTCCATCTGCCACAATCACGGCTACCTTCGCGGTGAACAGTTCACCTGTCCGGACTGCGGCGAGCGTTGTGAGGTGTACTCTCGCGTCGTCGGCTACTTCAGGCCGGTGCAGCAGTGGAACGAAGGCAAGCGTGAGGAGTTCAAGGAACGGAGGGGCTTCGCGCTCACCGCAGCGGTGTAGCGCCGGCATCTCGCGGTGAGGATCTGCGGCGTCCAGGGCGTCTCGGCCATCGACTACCCCGGCCGTATCGCGTCCGTGCTCTTCCTCGGAGGCTGCAATTTCCGCTGCCCCTTCTGTCAGAACCCGGATCTGGTGCTGAGGCCGGAGGAGCTTGCCGATATCGATGTGGAACACGCGCTGGCCATGCTGTCCAGGCGCAGGGGCCTTGTTGATGGCGCAGTGGTGACCGGAGGCGAGCCGCTGCTGCAGCGGGAGGCGGTGCTGGAGTTGTTGCGGGCCCTGCGCCGGATTGGCTTTGCGGTAAAGCTGGACACAAACGGGTACGAGGTGGATACACTGGCGAAGGTTCTGGACGAGGCGCTCGTCGACTATATCGCCATGGACGTCAAGACCTCGCCACACCGCTACTCCGAGGCTGCGGGCAGAACCGTGGATGGAGCGCGCATCCGGGAGGCCATGACACTGATCAAGGATGCCGGGGTGGCGCACGAATTCCGAACCACCTGTGTGCCCGGACTGGTGCAGCCGGAAGACATCCTCACCATCGCATCTCTTGTGGGACCGGGTTCGGCGTATGCCCTGCAGCAGTTCCGGACGATTGAGCCGCTGCTCGACCCGTCGTGCGCACTGGTGAAACCGTACACGGCTGAGACGCTGCGCTCGTTTGCGGATATCGCGCGTCCTCTGGTGGGCGCGGTCGCGCTGCGAGGCATTTGAACGCTCCGCAGACGCTCGCGTGGCACTCGTTTCCCTGTGCGGTTGCGCACTCAGGGGGAGTTGCGTAGAATCCATTGCATTTGATGCTGCACCTTCTGCCGGTCGAGTCTATTTCCAGGAGGTTCCATACGAGAATGTCCGGACGACTGTTCCTCCTGCGGCAGGCCGCCGCCTTGCTGCTGCTCGTCGGCTGCTTTCTGACGGGCGCCGTCCACGCGGATGAGACGTACCCGCTTTCGGCTGCGGACGCCACCGTGGACCAGGCGCTGCAGTATTTGCGGGCGCAGCAGAGCGCGAACGGCGCCATAGGCTCCTTTGGTGATTCGGCCTGGGTCTGCATCGCCATTGCGGCGGCGGGAGAAGACCCCAACGACTGGGATGATGGCGGTCCGAGTCTCGTTGACTACCTGATGCAGGGACCCCCGGAGCCGTTTGACGAGTTCAACATGGGGACGTTCCTGGCGCGCATGGTGCTGGCGGCGGTGGCCGCTGGAGAGGACCCGACGGCGTTCGGCTCGTGGTCGGGTTCGCACGCCGGCGTGGAAGTGACGGAGGGCGACTATCTGAATGCGCTCAGGTCGCTGCACGATGGGACGCGCTTTCTGCAGGACCTGACGGGTGAGGCAGACAGCGACGAGACGCTGAACGACGACTTCTGGGCCGTGCGGGCGCTCATCGCCGCGGGCGAGGCGCCGAATGCCTCCATCATCCAGACGACGTTGCAGCACATCGTCGACAACCAGGAGTACGATGGTGGCTGGACCTGGGGGACCTCCGACCATACCTGGTACGTGCCCGATTCAAGTGACGTCGACAACACCGCCGCGGCGATCGTTGCGCTGTGCCTGGGTGACCGCGCCGACTCACAGGCGGTGGTGGACGGTCTGGAATACCTTGAGGAGCAGCAGCATTCCAGCGGCGGGTTCATCAGCCCGTGGATGGGCGTGAATGTGCAATCCACTGCCTGGGCCGTGGACGCCATAGGCGCAACCACGCAGAACCCGACGGCGGCCGCATGGACGCCCGTTTCGCTGAACCCGGTGGACTATCTACGCGCCTCTCAAGGCACCGAGGGCATGCTTGGAGACGGCGTGCGGTCGACTGCCGATGCGCTGGTGGCGCTGTTGGGCGGTTACTATGTGCCTCCCGAAGAGCCGGAGGACCCCGTCGAGGAAGACGTGCCTGAGCTGGACTTCTCGCCCAGCCGGCTGACGTTTGAGGTGACCGCCGGGGGGCGCGACCCGGATGCCGGCGAAATCGAGGTCTGGAACGCGGGCGAGGGCAGGCTGGAGTGGTCCGTCAGCGCGGACGAGTCCTGGCTCTCGCTCAGCCCGACGAGCGGCACGTCTCGGGGCGAGAAGGACTCCATCTCGGTGTATGTCGACATCGATGGACTCGACCCGGGAGAGCATAGCGGCCGCATCACGGTTGAGGATGAGGAGGACAGGGACAGCCGAGGCACCATAAGGGTCACCGTGGTGGTGGAGGAGGAGCAAGTTGATGAGGCGGAAGACACACTGTCCGAGGATGCGGCGGAATCCTATCTCCTGGTTGCGCTTGCCGTTCCGCCGGAGGGAGGGGCCGTCAGCGCGAACGTGGCGCCCGGCGCCTCCGGATACAGTGAAGGCGCCAGCGTTACCGTGACCGCCTCGC
>CAYNXN010000177.1:0-3044 GCA_964401175.1 uncultured Dehalococcoidales bacterium
CGGCGGTCTTGCTGTCGTGACGTGAGGGAAAGAGAGGTGTGGCGATGAGATGCAGTCTGTCCGGACGCGGGGCCTGCTTCATTCGAACGGTGCTTTCGGTGGCGTTGCTTACCGCTACGGTGCTTGCCGCCGCCTGTTCGGCGCCCGAGCCTGCTGCTCCGCCGGCAACTCCTCCCTCGACTCCGGCAACTCCAACCTCCCCGCCTGCATCGGTTCCTTCGTCCCCGCCGGCAACAACGCCTGCACCGGGGGGTGTGGTTGAGTGGCAGGCTGATGGGGTGGTTTCTCCCGGGGAATACGCACAGGAACTCAGTCTCGGGAGTTACAGGCTGTTCTGGAGCACCGGCGATGACACGCTCATGATGGCGATGCAGGCCGACAACCAGGGCTGGGTGGCGGTCGGATTCCAGCCAGGCAGCCGCATGAGGGATGCCGACATGGTGTTTGGCCTGATGCGCGACGGCGCGGCGGTGGTGCTCGATTCATACAGCACCGGCGACTTTGGCCCGCACCGGCCTGATGTTGAGCTGGGCGGGACCGACGACCTTGTGTCCTATGGCGGAGTCCGGACCGGCTCCATGACGACGTTCGAATTTGAGCGGAGGCTCGACACCGGGGATCAGCGTGATGTTGCGCTGCGACGCGGCGAGGCCATGCAGGTCATCTGGTCGTACGGCTCGTCGGACAGCGAACGATTGCAGCATAGCGCCCGTGGCTATGCGGACATCGTTCCATAGTGCGAATGAAAAGGGGCAGATAGACGATGACATTCTTCAAGACGATTGAAGCCGTTCGGATACTGTTTCTTTCCGGACTTGCAGTGCTGCTGCTCTCAGTGTTGCTGATGCTCTCCTGTCGCTGTGTGCCCGCTAAGGGGGTGGTGGGGCAAGTCCGAAGGGCGTCCTGGTTTCAGTCGCTTTTCAAGCGCCATTGCGTGCTCTGGCTCGCGTTCGTCGTCGGACTGGTGGTGCATGTCGTCTTCGCCTTTGGATTCATCGGCGTGCCGTTCTAGGGCTGCGAGATGCACCGGCACAGTTTAGTCTGTTGTGCGCTGGTGCGCTAGAATTGGTTTCCGGTAGCAGAGGGATGTGAGGTGGCGTCGGCTGGTAATGGTGAATACGGCGCTGCCAGAGTGAGGCATTTGACGCGAAGGAAGGCGGCAGGAATGGCGCGAAAACAGATACGTACGGTACCTGACCCGGTGCTGCGCGAACCGGCGAAGAAAGTGCCACTCATCGACTCATCGGTACTGCGCCTCATCGATGACATGATCGACACGATGAGGGCGGCAAACGGCGTTGGCCTGGCTGCGCCACAGATCGGTGTTTCGCTGCGCGTGGTCGTCATTGAAATCCCGGGTGAGGACGTGATCGCGCTCATCAATCCGGAAATCGTCAAGAAGAAAGGCGAACGCAAGGTCGAAGAGGGTTGTCTCTCGGTTCCGGGATACCAGGGCGAGGTCAAACGGGCGGTGACTGTGAAGGTCAAAGCGCGCAATCTTGACGGCCGGGAGATACGCGTCACCGCGACCGATGACCTGTTGGCTCAGGCGCTCGAGCATGAGATCGACCATCTGGATGGTCGATTGTACACAGACCTGGTGGAGTCCGAAGAGGCACTCTGGCGCACAAGCGAGGAAGCCCCGTTGTAGGAACAGCCGGCGCACAGGCCGGCTGTTCATCGCCTGTCCGGGCTCGCACTGGCTCAGGCCAGTCGCTGCCTCCTGCGTCTCCGCAGCAACCAGTAACCAGCTATCCCGAGAGCAACCGACCCGAGAACAGCAATCAGCCACCAGGTGATCTGCTGCGATGACGTGAAAGTGCCGGTGAGTCCGGCGAGTTCCACGCGGTAGTCTCCTGGGGATAGACGCGACACCACGAAACGCACCTGCTTCGTCTCGCCTGCCTCGAGCGCGACCTCCTGGTTTCCAACTGCCTTGCTGTTCAGCACGAGTTCCGCATCGAAGATGCCGGCTTCCTCTCCGGTGTTCTGCACTGTCGCACTGATGGAGACTGTGTTGCCAGTGCGTTTCACGATAGTCAGCGGCCTCCACAACTCCTCTACCGATGGCGTGATCGTCAGACTGTCGCCACTGAAGCGGGCCGGGATGTTGCCGTGGGGTGGCGGTGGCGATTCGTCGACAAGCGGAGCCTGACTTACCGCCTCTCCCGTGGAGGCAATCACCGCGAACGAGCTGAAGTGCATCACGTCGGCGGTGGCCGTGCCCACACCGGCGACACGGCCGGTGGATTGCGGCAGTAACTCCCATCGCGACGTTTCAGGATTCCAGCCAGCGATGCCGACGCTCGTAGTGTTCTCCGGGAGTGCATCCGGATCGTAGTCCAGCTGCATGCCGACCACCGCGTCGAACAGGACCGTGTCGGTCATAAGGCCGGTGGCGGTGTAGCCGAGGAAGCTGTACACCGGGGTTACCGCGACCTGTCCCTGTGAGGTAGGTGGCGGGTTGTCCATCTCACGCATCCTGACCCATCGTGGCGGTCCTCCATTGAACTGCCCGTCGATGTAGTAGGTGACCTGCGTTCCGATGGAGAGCTCAAGGAAGTTCCTGTCGGATGGATCATCCGGCTCGTAATTGCCGATGCAGCGGCCATCCTGGCAGGTCACGTATACCCGTGTAACCTCTCCCAGCATGTCGACGTCAAACCAACAAGTTGGCTCGCTGTAGAAGACAGGACCGCCGCCGCCACCGCCGGGGGTGGAGGGATTTCTGACTGTGATGGTCCGGGTGGTCGTGTCGGTGCAGCCATGGTCGGTTGTGACGGTCAGGGTCACGGTGTATGTGCCTGCGCTGGAGTAGGTTCGCCCGAACGTGCCGGGCGCGCTCGTGTCCGTGCGCTCAATGTCAGAGTCGTTGTCCAGGTTCCATTCCCAAAGCACGATGGTACCGCCAGGCACGGACGAACCATCGGTGAACTGCGCGGTAACGGGGAGTGTGCCAGAAGTCGGGCTGACGCTGAAGGCTGCCGTCGGGGCGGGATTGACGGTGACGGTGCCGTAGTCCTCGGCGGAGCAGCCGGAGGCGC
>CAYNXN010000178.1:0-3036 GCA_964401175.1 uncultured Dehalococcoidales bacterium
GAACTGAATGAGCAGGCCTTGTGGCAGGCCGTCATGCGCCGGGACGCCTCATACAATGGCGTCTTCTACTTCGGTGTGAAGACCACCGGCGTGTACTGCCGGCCGGGGTGTCCCAGTCCACTGCCGAAACGAGAGAACGTGGTCTTCGCCTTCTCCCCGGTGAGCCTGGCGCAGGCGGGATTCCGTCCCTGCCGTCGTTGCCGTCCCGACGAGGCCGGCGCCGCCGGTCATTCGGTCGGCCTGGTGGTCGAGACGTGTCGGGTCATAGAGCAGTCCGACGGAATACCGGCGACGGCTGAGCTCGCCTGCCGAGCCGGTGTGAGCGCCTCCTCTCTCTGCCGCCTCTTCAAGCAGGCGCTTGGTATCACACCGCGGGCGTATGCCGACGCATGCCGGCGCCGCCGCTTCAGGGCGGCGCTGCGGTCCGGCGCGGAGGTGCTCGATGCGTCGCTCGACGCCGGCTATGGCTCCAGCAGTCGGCTCTACGAGAACGCCGGCGGCCACCTCGGCATGACGCCCGGCACGTATCGCAACGGTGGCAAGGGACAACGCATCACCTGCGTGGTGACCGAGTCGGCGCTGGGCTGGCTGCTGCTCGCTGCCACCGGTCTGGGAGTCTGTGCCGTGAAGCTGGGTGACGACTCTTCCGCGCTGATGGCCGAGCTGCGCCGCGAGTTTCCGCATGCCGAGTTGTGTGACGCCGACCCGCAGCTTCGTGCCTGGAGCGAGTCACTGGTGCAGTATCTCTCAGGCCGGCTTCCCTGGCCGGAGTTGCCCTATGACGTTCGCGCCACCGCGTTCCAGCGCAGGGTCTGGGAGTTTCTACGCACTATCCCCGCCGGCACGGCGATGCACTACAGTGACATCGCCGCGGCGCTGGGACGCCCGCGTGCCACGCGTGCGGTAGCACGCGCCTGTGCTACCAACCCGGTTGCGCTCGTCGTGCCGTGCCACCGCGTTGTCCCGAAGGGGCCGGGATTCGCCGGGTTCCGCTGGGGCATCCCGCGGAAGCAGCGGCTGCTGGAACTGGAGGGCGCGCCGGAGGCGACGCGCTGATGATCGCCGTTGTCGCATTCACCGCGTGGAGTCTTCCCGACCCTATGGCTGGTCGCGCCGCCGGCGACCGTCCTTGATGAGAAAGAACACCCCCAGGCCTGCCACTGGCAACGGGATGAGCACCGAAACACGAAGCAGCGCAAAGACCAGCGTTGCGGAGAGACCAAGCAGCAGCCATGACAGTCCGCGGCGCGATACCATCTCTGGCGTGAGCAGCGGCTTCCCCCGGCGCCTCAGCACGTGCCCGGCCACTATCAGCGCGACGGCCAGCGAAGCGACGGCGATGATTGCCGAGAAGACGACGACGGCGCTTTCCACGGTTCTGCGCCTTCATTGTAGCGTCCTCGAGTCAGCCGTGACAGTGGCCTCTCTAGTGCATTTCTAATGGGGCTCCGTGCATTCTCACAGGCGGCCGGGCCTACCATTTCGCTCGGCAACTCGAGAGTATCGTCAGTGGTTGCCACGGCGCGCATGCACTGGAACCACACGTTGGGTCCGTGCGGCCTTCCCTGACGCGGGCCATTGATGGCTGCGCCAGGTTCCTGCCGGGACAAGACTCGCCGTGATGCTCGATGCTCTTAACATGCCGTTAACCTGTGCTTAACCGGGCCATAGTGGCGGGCCGCTACACTTGAGTCAGCAGGGCGCGGAAGGCGCCTGAGCAAAGGAATAAGGAGGAAAGAGATGACACCCGTTACCAAGGAGATGACACAGCCTCACTACACCGGGGCAACAGGCTCGAAGCAGGGCAAGTGCGCCCGTGATCGTGGTCTGGTTGCTCGACTCGGCTGGGACCTCGGCGACCTCGGTGCAGCCGTCTACCACACGCCGGAGATGGTTGGCTCCTCGCTGCTCGTCGGCGAGATTCTCGCGGGCGCATCCCGCTAGGCGTATCCGGCAACACTTGTCCCGCCACCCCCGCCCCTTCACACCTGGAAGGGCTCCGGGGAGCGGTCCAGGGGAGACAGCTACTGAGCAAACCCCTCCCGTCGTCACCTCTCGATTCCCATATCCCGTTGACCTTCTGCCCGCACTGGCGCACCATGTCGCCGGGCCGGCTTGCACGGCCGTTGCGGGAGGAAACCATGGACTATGTGGCTGTTGTCGAGCGTCTCGCTCCCTGCGGACTGGATTGCTCGCGGTGTGTCTACTACACCAGGAGCGACGTGAAGACGCACGCCGCGGAGTTGAAGCAGGCGCTCGCCGATTATGAGAAGGTCGTCCCGGCGCACGCCAGGGCGGTTGCGCCGGTGCTGGCCGGCTACGACAAGTTCAAGACGATACTGGACCACTTCGCCGCGGGCCAGTGCATCACCTGCAGGAAAGGCGCTCCCTGCTTCGAGTTCTGCGCCGCCCGCACCTGCCACAAGGAGAAAGGCGTTGATTTCTGCTTCCAGTGCGCCGAGTTCCCGTGCGACAGGAACCGCTACCCCGGCAGCCTGGACAGACGCTGGCGGGAATTCGGCGCCCGGATGAAGGAAATAGGCGTGGAACGATTCTATGAGGAGTCGCTGAAGCGGCCCAGGTACGAGTAGCTGAGTTCGGGCACCGCACGGATTGCGCAGAAGGGCGCCTCAAAGGCACTTGACACGCCCCGGCTGCCATGCCATAGATACTGTATCGCCTGCTGCCGCTCCCGTGTTCGCGGTAGCCCGGGGGGTTCAGAAATGCATGAAGTCACTTTGGTTGACGTGCCCTCGCAACTGGTTCTCGGGGTTCAGAGGAGAGGTCACTATCATGAGATTGCCGCCGCTATCGGAGAGATCGTTCACTACGCCATGTCGCATGGCGCCCAGATCATCGGCTGCCCCATCGCCATGATGCACGAACTGGGCAAGGATGCGGCCGTCAAGGCTGACCAGGAGGGAACCGCGGTTATCGACGTCGCGTTCCCCATCGCCGGTCCGGTGGAGGGCGGTGAAAAGGTCAAGTGCTACGAACTGCCCGGCGGGACGATGGCGAAGGTCGTGCACAAGGGGC
>CAYNXN010000179.1:0-3027 GCA_964401175.1 uncultured Dehalococcoidales bacterium
CGCCGCGCTCGTACTTGAGACGGCTGAAGGCGCCGTGGCCGCGCACTTCAAAGACTATCTCCTTGAAGCCCTTCGCCCCGCTGAGCGTACTGTCGATCACCTCGACGTCCCATCCCTGGCGTTGGGCGTAGCGCGTGTACATGCGGAAAAGGTCGGCGGCAAAGAGCGAGGCTTCCTCTCCGCCCGTGCCGGCGCGGATCTCGACGATGACATCCTTCTCATCGTTTGGATCGGTCTCCACCATGTACTGGGTGAGGGAACTGGCCGCTTCGTCTCGTCGGCGCTCCAGAGCGGTCAACTCCTCCCGGGCCACGTGGCGCATCTCCTGGTCCGTTGCCTCGGCCAGCAGTGCCTCCACGTCCGCGAGGTCGCGTTCTATCTGCAGGTAATCGGCATAGGCCGTTGCCGGCTGTTGCAGGGAGGCGTGCTCCTTGCCCAGTGTCTGAAGGCTGGTTGGATTGGTCGCCACATCCGGGCGAGACATCAGCTCCTCGATCTCCTTGAAACGAAGGTACATGCGCTCGAGTTTCTCAAATGCCATGTGTGTTCTCCAGGACTCCGGGTTTACGATTGTAGTACAGAGATGCTGTTCGCTCAAAGCCGGGAGCCGGACAGGTGTCGCAGTGCGGCTCCCGAGCGGCATGAATGCGGCGCTATGCAGAGGTACGAACAGCCTTTGCCGCACGGTGTCGTTGCGAATATAATACGTGACAGCACGCGTTCGTGCACAAGGAGGAGACTATCCAATGGCACTGAAGACGGCGCAACAGTATATCGACAGCCTCCGCGAACTGAAATCGGATGTCTGGTTGTTCGGGGAGCGGGTAGAGAACTTCGTAGATCATCCGGTCATAAGGCCTTCGATCAATGCGATCGCCTTGACCTACAAGCTCGCACATGAGCCGGAGTACGAGGATCTGGCCACAACGACCTCGACCCTGACCGGCGAGAAGATCAACCGCTTCACCTCGCTCTTCATGAGCCCGGAGGACCTGGTTAAGAAGGTCAAGCTGCAACGCATCCTGGGGCAGCGGACCGGGTGCTGCTTCCAGCGGTGTGTTGGAATGGATGCCATCAACGCGGTGTACAACACCACGTACGAGATCGATGAGAAGCACGGCACTGAGTACCACGCGCGTTTCAAGAAGTGGCTCACCTACGTGCAGCAGAACGACCTGTGCATTCAGGGTGCGATGACGGATGTGAAGGGAGATCGTGCGCTGAGGCCAAGCGAGCAGGAGGACCCCGACATGTTCGTGCACATCGTCGAGCGCCGCGAGGATGGCATTGTCATCCGCGGCGCGAAGGCGCACCAGACCGGGAGCGTCAATTCGCACGAGATGCTCGTCATGCCTACACTCACGATGCGCCCCGGCGATGAGGACTACTCTGTTGTGTGCGCGCTCAAGTCGGATTCGCCCGGCGTGCATTTCATTTACGGACGCCAGTCCTGCGACAAACGCAAGCTGGAGGAAGGCGACATCGATGTAGGCAACTACATGTTCGGTGGACAGGAGGCCCTGACCGTCCTTGACGATGTCTTCGTGCCGTGGGAGCGGGTGTTCATGTGTGGCGAGGTCGATTTCTCAGGTATGGTTGTTGAGCGCTTCGCCAGCTATCACCGCCAGAGCTATGGTGGCTGCAAGCCGGGCATCGGTGACGTGCTGGTGGGGGCCGCCGCGGCGATGACGGAGTATAACAACGTCGCCAAGGCGTCTCACGTCCGCGACAAGATCGCCGAGATGAACCATCTCATCGAGACGCTGCATGCCTGTGGCCTGGCAGCCTCGACTCAGGGTACGAAGACCAAGGCCGGGAATTACCTGCCGGACATCCTGCTTGCCAACGTCTGCAAGATGAACGTGACCCGGTATCCGTATGAGTTGTGCCGCATCGCCGAAGACCTCGCGGGTGGCGCGATGGTCACCATCCCGTCGGAATGCGACCTGCGCAACGCAGAGATCGGCAAGTATGTTGAGAAGTACTTCAAGGGGGCAGGCAAGGTGTCTGCCGAAGAGCGACTGCGCATGCTCTCCCTGATCAACAACATGACGTTCGGCCTGGCCGCTCCGAGCTACCGCACTGAGTCGATGCACGGCGCCGGCTCGCCTCAGGCTCAGAAGATCATGATCGAGCGGCAGTCGAACATGGAACAGAAGAAGAAGCTTGCTCGCAAGCTCGCCGGTATCGAACCACGTGAGGACCTCTCCGATTGATGCCAGAGCCCGTGTCCGGGAACTGAGAGATAGGATCGCGTCGGTGGGGGCGGGCGGGGGGGGCGGCCCCCCCCCGGGGATATGGGGGACAGAACGGGAGCGGCTGGGTGAGGGGGAGGGTGTTTGGTGGGGGGCGGGGTCGTGAATGTGTCTTTTGGCTGGGGGGGGGGGGGGGGGGGGCTGCCCCCCCCCGCCCCTGTGTATAATGGCGACTGCAGGGCTGTCGGTACGTCTGGGGGCCGAGGCTCGCCCGCCGGGAGGTGCTGTCCATGAACGATGCCTATGCGGTTGAGGTGCGGCTTCTGGCTATCACGCCGGACGCCGAGCGCCTCATTGAGTCCGCCGGCCGGTTGTGCTGGAATACCCAGGACAAGACGGGCACGGTGCCTGACAGGATACAATCGTGGCTGAAGATAGGCCACGAATCGATGATCGAACATGCCTGCGCGACGTTCAGCATCCGTGGCAGCCGCGCCATGACTCATGAACTGGTGCGGCATCGATTGGCAAGTTACAGCCAGCGCAGCCAGCGATACGTCAGGGAAGACGAAGAGTCGTACGTGTTGCCGCCGGAGGTGGCCTCGTCGGCCGAGGCGATGGCGACATACCGCGGGGCGATGACGACTGCGTGGCAGGCCTATGGCGAGTTGCTGCGTCACGGTCTGAAGCCCGAGGTGGCACGGTACGTGCTGCCCAATGCCTGCTACACCGAAATCATCTGCACCTGGAATTTCCGGGAGCTCCGCCACGTCATCGCGTTGCGCAGCACGCCGCGCGCCTTGCCTGAGATACGGGAAGTGGCAGTCAGGCT
>CAYNXN010000180.1:0-3020 GCA_964401175.1 uncultured Dehalococcoidales bacterium
GGTTCGCGTTTGTGGAGATGGCGTCGAAGTCCGAGGGCGAGGCGGCCATTGAAGCATTGAATGGCAAGCCGTTCATGAACCGGAACCTTGTGGTCAATGAGGCTCGACCGCGCGAGGATCGTGGGGGAGGGTTTGGCCGTGGTGGTGGCGGCGGTGGTTTTGGTGGTGGGTTCGGTGGCGGCTACGGCGGCGGCTACGACGACGGTTACGGTGGCGGTTACGGTGGTGGTGGTGGTGGCGGCCGTGGTGGTCGTGGTGGCGGTGGCGGTGGCCGTGGTGGCCGGGGTGGCAGAGGCGGCGGCAGATACTAGTACCGTTGCCAGTTCAGGCTACCGGAGAACTGCAACGGATCTCCACTGACAGTAGCATATCTGGTCCGGACCGATGCCGCGCGAGCCAGTGGCTCACGCGGCGTTGGCCGGGCGTCGCAGTGCTGATAATTCCACCCGCGCTGATTGCGACCGCGTTTGTGCAGGAGACTGCAACAGTTGAAACTAGAGGAGTGTGTTTGTGACTTTCGATTCGTTTAATCTTCATCCACGGATAGTGGATGGCATCAAGAGGCTCGGCTATGTGAAGCCGACGCCCATCCAGGAACAGAGTATTCAACCAGTGCTTGAGGGGCAAGACCTCATGGGCCTGGCGGAGACGGGCACGGGCAAGACGGCGGCATTCGCGTTGCCCATTTCGCACCGCCTGCTGGACGGTCCGAGGGGCCACATCCGGGCTCTGGTGCTGGCGCCGACGCGGGAACTGGCGCAGCAGACCCACGACGTGCTGACCATCATCGGCAAAGACACGAAGCTGCGCAGCGCCACGGTATACGGCGGTGTGGGTTATGAACCGCAGATCAGGAAGCTGAAGAGCGGCGTCGAGTTCGTGGTCGCGTGCCCCGGACGGCTGCTGGACCTGGTCGAGCGCGGCGAAGTGAACTTGTCTCGTGTGGAAGTGGTTGTGCTCGACGAGGCTGATCGCATGCTGGATATGGGCTTCCTGCCTGACATCCGGCGCATCTTGAAGCTGCTGCCGCGAGAGCGGCAGACGTTGCTGTTCACGGCAACGATGCCCCCGGACATCGACAGGTTGGCGCGAGACTTCATGCGCAAACCCGTCGTCATCCAGGTCGGCCGGCAGGGTCCGGTTGAGGGAGTCACGCACTTCCTCTATCCAGTGGCATCGCACCTGAAGGGCTCGCTGCTGCTCGAGCTGCTGCGGCGCAATGATACGGGGCCGGTGCTCGTATTCACCAGGACGAAGCATGCAGCGACCCGAGTGTCGGAACGGCTGCGGCGCAGCGGCTTCCGCGCGGCGTGCCTTCAGGGAGACATGTCCCAGGGCAAGCGGCAGGCGGCGATGGATGCGTTCAGGCGTGGCGAGATAGACATCCTGGTCGCCACGGATATCGCGGCGCGCGGCATCGATGTGCCGGACATATCGCACGTGGTCAACTTCGACATGCCGGACACCGTCGATGCGTACACGCATCGAGTCGGGCGTACCGCACGGGCCAATCGCACAGGGAGCGCCATAAACATCGCCACTCGCGACGACGTGGACGTTATCAACGCGGTCGAGACGCTGCTGAATACACGCCTTGAATGCTTGAAGCTGGAAGGCTTCGACTACGATGCGCCGCCGGTTCGTGAGCGGAGTTCGAATCCTGCCCCACAGCGGGCGGAGGAACGCAATGGCAGCGCGCGTCGCCCGCGCCGCCGGCCCAGAGTGCCCGCGGGCGCTTGAGGTTAACGCATCGCAAGATAGAGTGGTCGGGTGGAAGATAGAAAGACCGGAGCAGGGACCGTTTGGCGTGGCCCGGTATGTTTCACAGCGACTTGTGCGAAATCTTGCGACGCGATACACTTGATGCTGGTAGTTGAAGTACAGGCCGTTTCAGTCCTCGTTCGTGTCCTCTCTCCAGTCGAGCCCTGAATGACCGTAACTCAAACGAACCAGAATTCAGTGTCGAGAGGAGGTCATTCGGTGAGCTATCAAGACAAGACGATCAAGTGCCGCGACTGCGGTCAGGACTTCGTCTTCACGGCATCTGAACAGCAGTTCTTCGCCGAGAAGGGTTTCACGAATGAGCCCAAGCGTTGTCCGACGTGCCGCCGCGCCAAGCGCGACGCCACCTCGTCCTCGCAGGGCGGCCAGCGAACCTGGTAGCGGCACACCGCAAGTGACGGTGACCGTTTGGATACTGCGAAATCGCAGAATTAAGACAGGAGTGTTTAGAGTTGAAGATCTATGTAGGCAATCTCCCATTCTCGACCACGGATGAGGACCTGGCCCAGGAGTTCTCCGCGTTTGGAGAAGTGGCGTCGGCGAATGTGGTAATCGATCGTGTCAATGGCCGCTCTCGCGGCTTTGGTTTCGTCGAGATGCCTCAGGACTCCGATGCCGAGGCCGCTATCGCGGCGCTCAATGGCAAGGAGATGCAGGGCAGGCCTTTGACGGTCAATGAGTCCAGGCCGCGTGAGGACTCCGGTGGCTTCCGGGGTGGACGTGGTGGTGGCGGCGGTTACCGTGGTGGCGGCGGCGGCGGACGCCGGTTCTAAGAGGCAGAGATGGACATTGCGCCCGATCGTGCCGCGCGACTGCGGTGAATTCGGGCAGGTGTGACCCAAACGGGGAGAACCTCTGAGGTTCTCCCCGTTGTCTTTTCGGCGGACTGAGGCGCTACCCGGAGGTCGGGCGGCTACTCCAGTTGTGGCGTCCGGTCGGGAAAGAGCGATAACTGCGTCGCTGCCACGGGCCGCGTGGCTGCGGCGAAGGCGCCGACCGCTTCCGATGCGTGGTAAGAGGGGGCAGGGGCCGAAACAAGGGCCATGGGCGATTCCACCCCGGCCGGTGAACTCACCTCACGGTATGCCTCGTAGATCTTGCGCGCTGCCCTGGCCACTTCGTGCTGCAGGGCGCGTGGCTCAAGCACCTCAACCATGTCGGCCCAGCCCAGGATGAAGGAGATCAGGTCATGGGTGATCGCCAGTCTCATGGTCACGACGACCGAGCCGTCCATCTGC
>CAYNXN010000181.1:0-3019 GCA_964401175.1 uncultured Dehalococcoidales bacterium
TGTCGTAGTGAATCTCGTAGAAGTCTCCCGAGGCGCCGGCCCACATGACGAGTTGCCGCCGGGTCGGGTGTTTCGTCAGCGGCGTGATTGACTGCCCCACCGATACGTCTTCGAAGTACGTCTGTTGGCTCACGTTGGTCCTCCCATGCGCGCGCTGTGGTATTGTAGGTGTGGACTCGTCCCGGCGCAAGGACCGTCCCGGGATCCGGAACGCCTCCTGGTGGTGTATCGGTGGACTACTCTCAGGTAGAGGCCTTTCTCAACACCTACGTGAACTACGAGGTACTGCCCGGCTTCGGGTTCGCCGCAGCGGGATATGAACTCGGCCACGTCCGGGAGTTGCTGCGGCGTCTGGGTGATCCTCACCTCGGTCCCCGTACGGTGCACGTGGCCGGCACAAAGGGCAAAGGCAGTGTCGCGGCCATGGTTGCGGCGTCGCTGTCCGCGTGCGGGCGCGTGACCGCGCTCTATACGTCCCCGCATCTGGTGCACCTTGGCGAGCGTATCAGCGTGGACGGGTTCAGCGCGTCGCCGGTCGACCTCTCCGCAGGCATCGAGCGCATCCGGCCCCATCTCGAGGCCATGAGTCGGGAAGGGCGCTGGCGCCAGTTCACCTACTTCGAGCTCCTGACCGTGCTGGCGTTCGACTACTTTCGCGCGAAGCACGTGGATGCGCAGGTGATCGAGGTCGGCCTCGGGGGCAGGCTGGATGCCACCAACGTGGTCTGTCCCGACGTGTGTGTCATCACTCCGATCAGTCTGGAGCACACCGCAGTGCTGGGAGACACCGTTGGCAAGATTGCCGCGGAGAAGGCCGGAATCATCAAGCCGGGAGCCACCGTGGTCTGCGCGCCACAGCCGGCCGAGGCGTTGCGCGTAGTTGAAGCCGTCTGCGTCGACAGGAGCGTGGCGTTTCTGCGCGTGGGCATCGATGTGCCGTTCGACGTGGTGGAGTCTTCTCTCGCGGGGCAGGTGGTGTGCATCGGTGGCCCGACCACCTTCAGGATCGTGCGTACCGCGCTTGCGGGCACGTTTCAAGCGCAGAACGCGGCGGTGGCCGCGACTGCCCTGGATGTGCTTCAGTCGAGGGGCGTGCATCTGGACGATGCGTGTGTGGCGCGAGGGCTGCTCACGGTTCGCTGGCCGGGGCGTTTCCAGTTGCTGGCCAATGATCCTGTGCTGCTGCTCGACGGTGCGCACAACCCGGAATCGATGCGGCGGCTTGGCGAGAGCCTGGCGCTGCTCCCCTCTCTCGATGATATCGTGTTTGTGCTGGGGTTTTCGAGCGACAAGGACGTGCTCGCTTCGGTGTCGGCACTGTCGCATCTCGGAGGCCGGTTCGTGCTGACACAGGCTGCCCAGCCCCGTGCGCTTGAACCGCGTGAGCTGGCGATGCGCATCGCGCCCCTGGGCCTCAACGTGACATGTGAACGGGACCCGATGCAGGCGTTGTGGCGCGCGCGCAGCATGGTAGGGGACGGCGGAGTGGTCTGTGTGGCCGGCTCACTCTATCTCGTGGGAGAGCTGTTGAGCCGCTGGCAGAAGGATACAACGGGTACTGAGCGCTGGAAATCCAGCCACTCACGGTAACCCGGGCGGTCGGATTGGTGCCGGGCTAGTCCTCGGGGAACGAGGCGAGCGCCTCTCTGGGGAGACGGTCCCTGAACATCTCCTGCAGCGCCATCACGTGGCTGCATGTCTCCCACTGGCCGAAGAAGTCGCAGCTACAGGTCCACTTGCCGTCGGCGTAGCTCACCTGGTGTTCCGCGTTCTCTCCGTGAAAGTCTGCGGTGAGGCTGCGCAGTGTTACCCTGCCTGGTTCGTTCGCGTATCGCCTGGCCTTCTCGATCTTACCGATAAGACTTGACCGCATCCACACATCCTCCTTTTTCTCGGCTTCAGTAGGAAGTGCACCGGGGCCTCATGGCTCCGGATAACCATGCAGCAAATTATACCCCAGCCCGTGGACAAAGCCTAACGACAAGGCACACCGGTTCAGGTGGAAAAGGAGAGAGCGATTCGCGGAGGCCGGCGTCATTCGACGTCGCGATGCGGCTCTTCAATGAGGAGGGACTCGACGTCTACCCGCCGGAACCTGCGGTCACGGCGAGGGCCTATGCGGTACGAGGGGAGGTAGGCTGAATCCGCCCAGTTGCGCACCGTGTTGGGGTGCACGTTAAGCATCGCCGCCGCCTGGGCCGTTGTCAACAACTCTGGTGGTTTGCGCTCCATCGCCAGTGTCTCCGACATCTCCTCACTTTACATTCAGGCAACTAACCGTAACTCCACGGAACCGGTCGCTGCATCACCCGAAAGTCATGTCCACCGGTGGCAAATCTCTCCAGTACGAATGGTCCGGCGTCGCCCTCGTGACCGGCGCTGTCCCGTCGAACGAGGCCGCGGGCTCGCGTTGCCCGCCTGGCACTGGGTAAGGTACAATTCATAACCTTCAATCACCCCGGTGCACTGACCCCCATGAAAGATCGCCTGTCTGAAGTCCTGCGCAATCGGAACGCCGACCACATCGACGTTCGCCTGGAAGAACGCACGGTGACCCGCATTGCGTACCGTGGTGTTCAACTGGAAGAGGCAAGCCTGGTGAGTGACAGCGGCGGCTGTGTACGCGCGCTGGTCGCCGGAGGCTGGGGGTTTGTGAGTTTCAACGACATCGATAACCTTGAGGCGAGCATTGAGCGTGCCATCGATGAAGCGCGCCGTGCGAGCGGCCAGGACCTGGTACTGCCCGGCAGAGAACCCATCGAAGCCAACCTTGTGAGTGTGCCCCACAGGAGCGTGGCGGACGTCTCTCTGCATGACAAGAAGCGACTGCTCGATGAGTACAACGACATCATCATGTCCTCTCCCCGCATACTCAGTTCGCAGTTGTCCTATGGCGATTCGGTGCGGACGGTGCGATACGCCTCCTCGGATGGCTGCTACATCGAGCAGATGGTGCCGGACCTTACTCTGCGCTTCGCGGCCGTTGCGCGTGATGCAGATGAGGTACAGCAGGCGGGCA
>CAYNXN010000182.1:0-2990 GCA_964401175.1 uncultured Dehalococcoidales bacterium
GCCCTGTCGAAACGCCGCCGAACCCAGCAGCGCTCCGGCCAGCACCACTCCCTGACCGCCCATACCACAGAGCAGAACCTGCCTTGCGTCACTCATCACAGAACTCACCGGTCAGCAGTCCAACCTCCCCGGCAGTATGTGCGCTACTCAATGACGCCTCACGCGGCCTCGTCATAGCTGTCACAAAGGCATACGCTTCCTTCACGCTGTCCAGCCGGTTCTGCCGGCCGAACTGCGTCGGACAGGGCGAGATGGCCTCGACAAACGTGAATCCGGGGGTCGTGACGGCTCGCTTGATGGCCGACACCATCTGCTGTTCCTGTGTCACCAGGTAGCGCGCGGCGTAGCGCGCCCCGGCTGAAAGGACAAGAGCGCATAGATCGAACGGCCGGTTGCTGTTTCCCCGAGGTGTGGTATGCGTCGTCGCCCCAAGCGGTGTAGTGGAACACACCTGGCCACCGGTCATGCCGTAGTTCATGTTGTTGGCGCAGATGACTGTTATGTCATGATTGCGCCGGGCCGCATGTATCAGGTGATTCCCACCGATGTCGGCCAGGTCTCCATCACCGCTCACCACCAGCGTCGTCAGCGCGGGATTGGCCAGCTTGGCTCCTACCGCAAAGGGAATCGCTCTGCCGTGCAGGCAATGCAGCGTGTCCGCATTGATGCAGGGACTCGGTATCCAACCACCACAGCCGATGCCGGAGACGAAGAGCGTCCGATCGATGTCCAGTCCGAGCTCATCAATGGCCGTGAGCAGATGCCGCAGCAGCAGCCGGTGGCCGCAACCGGGGCAGAAAGGCAGGGTCACGCCCGGACGCAGGAACCTGCGCCAGCCTTCGCTCATGCCAGTGCCCTCCTCATGGCATCAACCAGTGCCGCCGGGTAGATGACCGTGCCATCCATCTGGTTGAAGCCGGCCACCGTGCAGCGGGCAACTCCCCGCACCACGTGCACCATTTGCCCGAGGTTCATTTCGGGCACCAGCAACAGTCGCAACTCCTGACCGAGATTCCGGACCTCCTCGGTTGGAAACGGCCAGAGTGTCTTCAGCCGCAGCAGGCCAACCCTCATCCCCTCACCTCTCAGCGCATCGACGGCGGCCAGCGCACTGCGCGCGGTGAAGCCGTAGGCAACGAACGCGGCCTCGGCATCGTCCAGGCGGTACTCCTCCACCTCCGAGATATCGCCCACGTGCATCATTATCTTGTTATAGAGACGCGCCGTCAGTGTGCGATGAGTCGTCGCATCCTCGGTGCGCCTGAAACCACGGGCATCGTGGGTCGAGGCGGTGACCAGCAGCTTCTCTCCCTCTCCAAAGCACGGCATCGGGGGAACTCCATCAGGCGCATCAGAACCAAAGGGAGGCTCGCCCGGAGCCTTGTCCCGTTCATACAGCGCAACCTCGGGTGCGACGTCCAGTATCTCGCGCAGATGCATCGTCGCCGCCTCAGCCATTACCAACACCGGAGTACGGAACCTCTCGGCCAGATTGAAGGCGCGGATGGTGCCGTCATAGAGTTCCTGCACAGACCACGGGGCGATCGCAATGGTCGGAATCCCGCCGTGCATGCCCCATCTGGCCTGCATCACGTCGCCGGACCCGACCAGAACCTGGCCTGTGCTCGGACCGGCGCGCTGACCGTCGATCACCACCAGGGGCGCCTCGGTCATCAGGGCGTGGCCGATACCTTCCTGCATCAGGCTGAACCCCGGACCGGAGGTGATCGTCATCGCCTTGACGCCGGCCCACGACGCGCCAACACAGGAGCAGACTGAGGCGATCTCATCCTCCATCTGGGAGAAAGCCGCACCGACCTCGGGGAAGCGCGCTGCGATTCCCTCCAGCACCTCGGTCGTGGGCGTGATCGGATATCCGGCGAAATAGCCGCAACGGGCGGCGACCGCAGCCTCGACGATGGATTCGGCTCCGGAGAGGAAATGCCCGCCCGGGCTGAGGACACTCGCTACTGTTCGCCACGGCATAACGCAACTTCTCCGACGCACTGCGGCGCGATACAACACGATCACGCGGACACAGCACCTTCGGGGAGACATTATAGACCATCAGACTGTACATTCCAGCGCCGCCCGGCAGAATCGCCGACTACGCTGCCCTCCGGCGGCTCACATGAAGTACAATTGTCCGCCATACAGGGGAGGGAACTTCATCGTGTTCAGCATCATCAACGGTGGCAGCATCACCACGCCCCGGGGCTTCAATGCCGGGGCAACAGCCGCGGGCATCAAGTATGAAGGACGTTTGGACCTGGGCGTGATCTGCTCCGAGCGGACTTGCGCCGCGGCCGGCATGTTCACCCGCAATATGGTGAAATCGGCGCCGGTGCTGCTCAGCACACGAAGGGTCGCCACAGGCGCCGCCCGGGCCGTGGTCGCGAATTCCGGCTGCGCCAACGCATGTACTGGTGAGCGGGGACTGCGCGATGCGGAGCAGGTAACAAGGCTTGCGGCCGAACATCTGGGAGTGGCGGTGGAAGAGGTGCTGGTCGCCAGCACCGGCGTCATCGGCACCTTCATGCCACTCGACCGGATCGCCGAAGGGGTCGCGCGCATTCAGCCGCACCAAGACGGAGGGCACGATTTCGCCCGGGCCATCATGACCACGGACACCACATGCAAGGAGATCGCTGTTTCCGCCTCGGCGGGGGGCTGTGACTTCACCATCGGCGCCGCGGCCAAGGGGTCCGGCATGATTCATCCCAACATGGGCACGATGTTGTGCTTCATCTGCACCGATGCGGCTGTCACGCCGTCGTTCCTCACCGGCGCCCTGTCCCGCTGCATTGAGCGCAGCTTCAACATGGTGACTGTCGACGGCGACACCAGCCCGAGCGACACCGTGTTGCTGCTGGCAAACGGACTCGCGGGGAATGCCCCACTTGGTCAGGCAGAGGGGGCGGCCTTTGAAGAGGCGCTGGGACACGTATGTGAGCATCTCGCCCGGAGCGTCGCCAGAGACGGCGAGGGGG
>CAYNXN010000183.1:0-2958 GCA_964401175.1 uncultured Dehalococcoidales bacterium
TTCCGCGGACACAGTTCTTCGGTGTGCTCGACACGCTGGAATACCTGCACAAAGGGGGCCGGATCGGCCATGCGTCGGCATTTCTAGGGGCGATGCTAAGACTGAAGCCGATACTGTGCCTTCGTGGCGGCATCGCTCACCCGGTGGAGCGCGTCCGTGGTCGTGTGCAAGCTCTCGACCGTTTGTGTGAACTCGTGGGTACCATGGGACCGATTGCATCCATGGCAGTAGGCCACACCACGAATATGCCCGAGATGGAGCAGCTTGCCTTCAGGCTGTCACAGTTCTTCCCCGAGGGTGAAATCATGCGCTCACGCTGTGGTGCGACCACCGGGACATACTTCGGACCGGAAGCATTGGGAGTCGCGGCAATCCAAGCGCCGGGCAGTAACAGTGATGTGTTCGCGACAGCGACGAGCACTGCTCTGCAAAGCTAGCCACTGCCCAATCCTCTGCTGCACACACGCTACACACATAGGGCCGCCCCCAATTTGCCACTCACACCATATCTGTATTTGACAATAACTCCGGATGCGTGGTACACGGTAGCTGTATGTAAGGACCTTAGCGCTCCCCTGCGCCATGCGAAGAAGGGACAACTGATGCAGGCCGATAATACGTTTCCCCCGCCTGACCTCCTAGGCCGTCGCCAGCCAGATGCTGCCAGCCACGAACCCGACCGCCGACGACCGCGGGCTCGCCGCCATCAGAACGTCTCTCAACAACCTGGCGATTGGCTCCGCAACAGTGAGCGCCACCTCCGTTTCTTCTTCGACCAGTCGCCGGATGCCATGTACGTCGTTTCACCGGGAGGCGCCATCCTTGAGGCTAACTATGCCTGGATGCGGCTGTTCGGTTACTCCCCCGAAGATATGCTGTCTCTCGACGTCCACGACGTTTATGCCGTGCCCTCAGACCGCGAGGACTTCGTGCGCCGTATCGCCGACACGGGGTTTCTGATGGACACCGTCCGCTTGAAGCGGAAGGATGGAGCCGTCTTCGACTGTGGACGAAGGGTTGTCGCCCTCAAGGACGAGACCGGTGCGCTCGTTGCGTACCAAGGGGTGATGTACGACAGCACCGAGATGAAGCAGGCAGAGGACCGCGAGGAGCGGCAACGTGCCTTCGCCGAGGCGCTTATGGAGACCAGCCCCGCCTGCATACTCGTCTTCGACGCTGGCATGCGCGTCATCTTTGCCAACCCTGAGACCGACCGCGTGCTCGGCATCGCGCCTGAGCAGGTCGTCGGCATGACCTGCGGGGAGGGCCTCCGTCTCCTCGACGTCTCGGGCGCGCCTGTGCCGGAGGGTCAGTTGGCCGTGTGCCGTGTCTTTGTCACCGAGCAGCCACTGTACTCGACTGAATACGCGTTCGATTCGCCGACCGGCAGGCGCATCCTCTCCCTGAGCGCCGCCCCTCTTCTGGACGAGACCGATTCGGTCCGCAGTGTCGTCGCGACGATAGAGGACGTCACCGCACGCAAAGAGATGGAGGAGGATATACGGCGCAGCTGCGATATTCAGGCCACGCTCAATGAAATCCTTCGACTCTCCCTTGTTGACCTTCCACTCCAGTCGATACTGGAACGCTCGCTACTCCGTATCCTCTCGATCCCATGGCTCGCACTCGAGTCACGTGGAGCTATCTTCCTGGTCGAGGATGAGCCCGCCGTGTTGACCATGAGGGCCCAGGTGGGACTTGCCGAATCCGTACGGCGGGCATGTGCTCGCCTGCCCTTCGGCAAATGTCTCTGCGGACGCGCAGCGCTGACCGAGGAGACACAGTTCGCCGACCGGGTTGACGGTCGCCACGAGACCACATGCGAAGGCATCACGAGTCACGGCCACTACTGTGTTCCTATCGTATCCGCCAGCAAGGTGCTTGGCGTCATGAACGTGTATACGCAAGAAGGTCACCCGCGTGCGGACTTCGAGGAGGCGTTTCTCATCGCAGTAGCCAACACGCTCGCAGGAATCCTCGAGCGCGAGCGATCCATCGAGCGCCTTCGGAAAGCACTGAAGGCCACCGTTGAAGTGATGTCCGCCGCCGTGCAGATGCGCGACCCCTACACCGCCAGCCACCAGCTGCGGGTCACTACCGTTGCGGGCGCCATAGCCGGGGAAATGGGAGTGACGGACGACTCGCGTCACGCACTCCAACTGGCCGGCCAGGTGCACGACCTCGGCAAGCTCCGCATCCCGGCCGAAATACTGACCAAACCCGGGAGACTTACCGACACTGAGTTCCTACTCATCAAGGAACATCCGCAGGCAAGCTACGACCTGCTAAAGGGAATCGACTTCCCGGGGCCGGTCGCCCTAATCGCCTACCAGCACCACGAACGCATCGATGGATCAGGCTATCCGCAGGGGTTGACGGGTGACGAGATGCTGCCCGAAGCCCGCATCCTCGCCGTAGCAGACGTGTTCGAGGCCATGGCCTCACATCGCCCGTATCGGCCTGCACTGGGTGTCGAAGGCGCGCTGCACGAACTGGAGCGCGGCCGCGACACAGTGTACGACCGAGATGCCGTCGATGCGCTCATTCGCCTGGTGCGCGACAAAGGCTTCACGCTGGATTGACGCGCGGCAGTTCCTCTGAGACGGCCCGTCGAGACTCCGCGCAGAGAACGCCATATGCCATCGTCATCTGGTGCGCTGGTCACGAAAGACGACCATACAGCCAGTGAAGGGGGTCGCATCGATCGGATGACAGGTGGAACTCCGTGGACACTGCGACCTTCCGCCCGGATTCAGTGCCAGTATGAATAGGAGTCCTTCTGACGTACCGCATGAGGAGCGGGAGACCGCGCAATGGCACGCAACGTCTTGGGCGGACAGGCGGATTGTCGCGAAGGTCATCCCATGGCGTAACATAGCTTCAGGTGTGTGTGATGAGTGACCTAAGCGCACTTATGTGAGCAATTCCGAAGAGCCCGTGCTCCAAGTTTCTATACGC
>CAYNXN010000184.1:0-2957 GCA_964401175.1 uncultured Dehalococcoidales bacterium
AGGAGGTGGCTCTTGCGCTTCTCGCCGCCGGGCATCACCCCCTTCATGTTCTTGAGCGACAGCGAGGCATAGGTCCGTGTGCCCGCCTTCAACACCGGGACGCTGATGATGACGTCACTCTGCAGCGCCGTTTGCGCGATACGCACCGTGTGCATCACCCCCGCGTTCGGGACTTCCACTTCAACGGCACGGTCGGCGTTCAGATTGCGCAACTCCACGCCGAGGCGGCGCGCCGCCTCGGTCACGCCCGATGCGTCGAAGGACTCCTGTGTACTGAACCCCGGCAGGTCCCACCCGGCTATGGCGCCGTCGCCGATAACCACGGAAGCAGGGTTACGTTCCAGCACCAGCCGAGTGACAGCCTCCACCACTTCGCCATCGGTGACACACCCACTGTGGCGGGGCGCCGGCTTGCCCTGATTGGGCTTGATGAGCACCCGGCTATTGCTCGTGATGAGTTCATCGAAGCCGCCCGCCAGGCGCACCGCCTCTCGCACGGCCATGTACACATCACCATCACGTACCCTGCTGATGGCCACCCGGTTGCTCATGTCGCTGCTCCTCTGCGTTTGATTGCCATCCATCACGGACGGAGGGTCACCGTACCAGCATGCGGCCGGAGTGTCAAAGAAGGCCGGCGCGGCAGTGACGCCCGGCACTCCTGACAGAGCGAGGCCGCCGCCTGATACCATGGAGGGAGATCGCCCGGGTCCAACACCCCGGATGAGAGAGGGAGGCATGGCGTCCGCGGCGCCACGGCATTTACTTCCTCCGTCCTTCCAACGTTTTACCTCTGACCGGGCGAGAGACGGCGCCGTCAGGATCGCCGGGCGATTGTATAGTATGACAGTCGACCCTCCTCACCAGCGGCGTGGACGTCGTCTCTGCGCTCATGGCCACGAATAACCTGCGCTGCAACACCAAGTACGGATGACAGGGGGTGCCGAATGTGGAACGAGGACAGGAATCCGGAGGAAAGGCAGCTTGTACCGGTTCAGGAATTGCGCCTTGAGGACACACAGTTGGCCGAACAGCTCTACAACAGCGCGGGGTTGCACCCGGTGGTGGAAGCTGGTCTGAAGGACTACGACAAGCGTCTGCAGAAGGAAGACCGGGTCATCAACAAGGTGCTGGGCCCCCGTGCGAGCGACATCAAGGGCTACGGCGAGGCTGTGGCCAAGAGGGTCGCTCTGGCGGTATACGGCCTGCTGAACCAGCAGTATGGCGGGAAGATGGGCGATCTCAGGTCGTACATCCTGACCCTGGAGGATGAACGCAACAGGGCGAACACGCGCTACGATGAGTTGATGGGCAGAGTGGTGGGGACACTGGGCGAGGAGTACAGGGAACTGAGGACCGACTCCACAACGTTCATGGAGAAGCTCACGTCCGTACTTGGAGAGGATTTGAGACAGTCGCGCATCGACCAGGCTTCGCTTGCCGAGCGACTCGCCGACATAGATGGATTGCGGGCGCAGGTCCGGAGCCTGACCGACGAGAAGCAGCAACTGCTGCAGCAGCACGAAACACAGAAAGCCGAGCTAGGTGCGAGAATCGGCAGCCTGGAAGAGGAGAAGGCGGCTCTGGCGGCGGAGGTCGCGCGCCTGACCGAACTGCACAACGGAGTCACGTCTGCGGTCGACACACTGGGAGAGACGGTGCCCCAGACGGAGATCGGCGAATCCCTGGGCGGGGAGCTGTATGCCTTTGTGCTCAAGGATTCACGCGTCCCACGCACGGTGATCGACGGCGTGGGCAAGTTCATCGATTTCAAGAAGTACCTGCGTATGGCGGCGGAAAGAGGCGCCGAAGAGGCCACCCGCCGCTCGGCGGAAACGGTCCGCACCGCCCTGAACAGGTAGCCGCCACGCCATTGTCTGCTCAGGCGGAGGCGGTTCGTGAACCGCTCGCCAACGCATGAGCTCGACCGAGAGCAGCGGACCTGTCTGAGGTCACGCGAATGGAGGGGAGGGGCTCAGACCGTCCCGCTGGTGGAGTTGGGTACTGTGAAGCTGAACGCGCAGTGCCCGGACTTGTCACGCGCAACTCCGCGCCCCCGGTGGATGCAGAACGGCGACCCGACCGCTGCGGTCTTGTCTCCAGGCCTTCATCGGAGCCATGCAACCGTGCAGAAAGGCTGAATGGATGTGAACGGCGCTGCCGCATGTGCTGGAGCGCTCCGGGATTCACCTGTAACGGAGGCGAAAGGTCCCTGGAGCCGTCAATCACCGATATGAGGCGTGGCCAACACGTGGAAGGTGGATGTGCCGCGAGGTGGCGTGAGAGAATTGAGCGTGATGATGGGTGCGCCTTCTGACCAGGGGCACATGGGTGCGTCGCCGCAGGTGCGGTCCGCTCCCCGCCGTCCGTCTGCACGATCGCGCCTGGGAGAATGGGCGCGGACGATGAAACGGGATATCTACGTGCTGTACCTGGCTGCGCGGGACCCCAGGGTGCCGTGGTACGTCAAGGGACTGGCGGCTGTCACAGCGGCGTATGCCCTCAGTCCCATCGACCTGGTGCCGGACTTCATCCCGGTTCTCGGCTATCTCGATGACTTCGTTATCCTGCCGATTGCCGTCGCGCTGTGCGTGCGACTGATTCCGCGGGAGGTAATGGCGCAGTTGCGGGCCGAGGCCGCCGCCAGGCTTGCTGAGAGCCCTCCGCACAGCCACGCAGGAGTGGCACTTGTCATCACGCTCTGGATCGCGTTGCTGCTGTTGTTCGTGTGGCTGGTGTGGTTCCGTTGACCACGCAACGCCTCAACGCCTGAACGCTTCGTGCCAGCCTCTGACGGGCCGCGGGCACGGGCCCCCGCACCTTCCAAGGGATGTGGTGAGGTGGAACGCAGAACGCAGAACGCGTAACACGGCACTCCGTCCTCTGCCCCACTTGAACCCCGCGCTGTGCCGTGCCTATGATACGCGCACCGACCATAAGGCGCGCGGTCCGGCGCA
>CAYNXN010000185.1:0-2916 GCA_964401175.1 uncultured Dehalococcoidales bacterium
GGGCATGGTCGATGAGCAGGACAAGCTCAGGATCTACCGTCGCGTGCGTGATGAGATTCGCGCCTTTGTGGAGACGCTGCCCGAATCGCTGTTGCGCCGAAGCGCGTGAAGCGCTCGATCGGATTGCACCACTGGCCAGGGGCTGCCGCGGCGTGCGCCGCAGACGTGGTGAGAGGGCGTCACTCTACCCGCCGCCATCGGGCAAGCTGGCCCCCGGTGTCCAGGGCCTGCCCACCGTCTCAAATTCGTACTCGTACACCACGAAGCGGCGTGTCTTACGAAAGTCCTGGAAACGGTCCTCGTCCTCTTTGAGCTCGGTAGCCTCCGCCGTGGCGCGCCATTCCAGATACCTTCTCAGGTGATCTTCCTGCTCAAACCACATCTCGACGATGCCGTCGGCGTCGTATGTCAGCCCCGGCCATTGCAGCGGGTGGTTCTGTACGTATCTCATGGCGTAGGGTATCACCCTGGCAACCAGCGGACCGTGCTTCTCACGCCAGTAGGCGTAGAACTCCTCATCACTCACGCCCTTCTTCCTGTAGACCAGTGAGACGAGTTTGACCATGTCTCTTCCTCCCCACTTGATTGCCGTGCTGCAGCACCATTGTACCGTGCAAGCGTTGCCCACAGGGAGTCCCGGCGTCGTGGCTGTCCGGCGCCACGACGCTACAGAATCCATCGCCGGCGGATGTTGCGCAGACTGAGTCCGAACAGCGCCACACAGTAGACGCTGAGCACCGCGAAATCAACGCCGACAGGGAGAGTGCTGGCTCCCCCAAACGCACTGTGCAGCACATCCACGCCGTATGTCAACGGCAAGGCGTACGAAATGGGCTGTAGCCATTCCGGCAACATGGCGATGGGAAAGAAGAGGCCACACAGGAATATCATCGGAAACCGCACGAAGTTGGAGAACGTCTGCGCTTCGAAGACCTCGCTCACCGATACCGCGATGAACAGTCCCAGGAATGTCGAGGTCATAGCGATGAGCAGCACGACCGGCAGCAGGACCACCCAGTCAGCGCCTGATACATCGGTGATGAGGCTCGCAAGCAGCACCGGGACGAAGGCGTTGAAGATGCCGAACAGTATCGCTCCGGACGTCTTGGCCAGCATGAGCAACTCCAGCGAGATGGGCGCGAGCAGCAGACGCTCGAAGGATCGGCCTTTCTTCTCAAAGGTGACGGTCACAGCCAGTACCGACGTTGTGCCGAACAATATCGAGAGCGCCACGACGCCCGGAAGGAGGAACTGAACGTCGCCGACGCCACCGCCTGAGCGTACGAAGAACATCCCGGTCCATGCGAGCGGAAACACGATACCCCAACTGATGTTGGGAGGTTTCAGGTAGTAGGCCCTGATGTCCTTGAGCAGGATGTTCCAGAAGGCGATGCGCCGTCTCACTGTCCGCCGCCTCCTGCGCCGGCGCGCTCCTTCTCTCGCTTCATCTCCTGTGCTGCGAGGCCGGTGACCTGCACGAAGACGTCCTCCAGAGAAGGCCGGATTACCCGTGCCTCGGACACTGCCAATCCCTCTTTCTCCAGCCGGACAACGAGGGCGCCGACTCGAATCGGGGTGGAAGAGATTGCCTTGAACTGGGTCGCCGTTACCACTTCCACGTTGGTTTCGGGGAAGTTCTGCGAGAGCAGGGCGGCCATCGCCTGCGTCGCCTGCGGCACGGTGAATTCCACGACGTGCCTTCCTTCCACCTGACGCATCAGGTTCGGCACTGTGTCCTCACGGACGATGCGCCCGGCAACTATGAACGCGACCCGGCTGCAAAGACGTTCAGCCTCCTCGATGTAGTGCGTTGTCAGGAAGACCGTGGTTCCTGCCTGGTTAAGCTGGCCCAGTAGCTGCCGTATCTGCCGTGCACTGGCGATGTCTATTCCCGTGGTGGGCTCGTCCAGGAAGAGGAGCGGAGGCTGGTGCATGATACCGGCAGCGATGGTGAGACGGCGCTTCATGCCACGCGAGTATCCCGCGAACTTGCGCCCGCCTGCTTCCGCCAGGCCGAATTGCTGCAGCAGTTCGTGAGCGCGCTGCTCTCTGGCAGCGCGCGGCATGCCGTACAGCGCGCCGCAGAAACAGAGATTCTGGAAGCCGGTGAATTCGGGGTACAGATTGCTCTCGTCTGGCACAATGCCCATCAGATGCTGGGCTGCCTTGTGATCGCGTGAGCAGTCAATGCCGCTTACCCGGATCTGTCCCTGCAGGGGACGCGCCAGGCCGGTGAGCATGTTGATGGTGGTCGTCTTACCCGCTCCATTCGGGCCGAGAAAGCCGAACACCTCACCGGCGGCGACGGAGAACGAGACGTCATCGACGGCGGTCACATCGCCGAATCGTTTGACCAGGTGGCTGACCTCAATGGCCTTTTCCCTCGACTTCGCAATCAACTCCGGTTCAGCCATGCGTGGGATTCTACGCCCCATGGGTACCCGTCGCATATCTGCCCGGCCATGACGTGGTCGGCGCAAAGGCGAGCGCCAGGAATCCGGCGCCCCTGACGATACCCGGTTCCACGCGGACCGGGGCTGGAGGCGAGCCAAGCTCGTAGAACAGTGTTGCCGCCGCCCGCCGCAGCGTGCAACCGGCGTTTGTTGCCAGCCGGAGCAGTTCGACCGCGGTGGTGAAGCGCGCCAGCGAGTACAACGGATGACCGGACGCTGCTTTCCTCGCGTACGCCCGCCCCCAGGGTCCATCGGCGGGAATATGGCCGATGAGCAGCGTGCCGTCGGGTTGCAGTGCGCGTGTGGCCTCACGCAACACCTGTGCTGGGTCCTCGGCGAAGCAGAGCGTGGCAACCAGCAGCACGCCGTGGAACGAGTTCGCCGCATAAGGCATGGTCTCTCCCCTGCCCCGCACCGCGCACACGCCGCGGCCGGCGGCGATCCTCAGCATGTCCATCGATGG
>CAYNXN010000186.1:0-2815 GCA_964401175.1 uncultured Dehalococcoidales bacterium
GCGCGCGATATCTCTGCTCGCTCAGTTGCAGTTCACGCTCGACCTGCCTCTGCGGTGTCACATCCCGACCCACCCCCACGAGACCCTGCACCACGCCATCTGCATCCCGTATGGGTGAGAGCGACGTCTGGTAGTAGCGCATCCCACCATCAGATGGCGCGGACCAGTCATACACCACGAACTCTCCCCGCAGTGCTCGATCGTTCGCCTCACGGTGCACCGTGGCTGCCTCCGCCCCGAAGATATCGGCAGCCGTCCTGCCCAGGAAGAACTCCGGGGTCAGGCCGCTGTTCTCAACCCACGGACCGTAGACACCGGAGTGGCGCTGCTGCGTGTCGAGCGTAAAGACAATGTCCTGCATGGACGACATGATGGCGCGGAAACGCTCCTCGCTCTGGCGAAGGGCTGCCTCTGCCTGCTTGCGACCGCGGATGTCTCGGGCGATGGACAGGACGCAGACGGAGCCTTGGGATTCGATGAGCCGCGACTGCACCTCCACCGGCAGCGACTTGCCCTCTTTGCTCAATTGACTCGACTCGTAGGTGATGGCCTGCCTGGCGAACAGCTCGCCGATTCTCCGGCTGAACTGGGCGGATTCGGCGGCAGTGAGCAGTTCGCGGATGTTCATGGTCAAGAGGTGATCGCGGGTGTATCCCAGCATCCGAGCAGCGGACTCGTTGGCATAGATGAGTCCACCCTTCAGATCGTGCAGGAAGACCGCATCGTGCGCCGCGTCAAGCAGTTCGCCGCGGAGACGCAGTTCGGCCTCGTCGGCGCGTCGGCCGGACACATCTCGGGCCACACTGAGGAAGAGAGTCCGCCCTCGAGTGACGACGGAGCGAGAGCGAATCTCCACCTCGAAACGCCTTCCGTCTCTGGCAACCCACGTCGCTTCGAAGTCGAGCCCGCCTTCACGAATCATCCGGCTGATGCGCGTGGGCACCTGCTCCGCCCCCTCCTGGGTGTTGAGGTGGCGGATATTCATACCGGAAAGCTCGGACCGGGAGTACCCTGTCAGTGAGGCTGCCGCGTCGTTCGAGTACACGATCTCCCCACCGGGATCAATCAGCAGGATGGCGTCATTGGCCAGGTCGAGCAGCCGGCCCTTGAGCTCAAGCTCCTCCTCGGACCGCAGGCGTGCGGTGACATCCCGCACAATCGTCTGATAGCCGGCGTGCCGGCCAGCCGCGTCCTTGCGCCGCCAGATGGTGACGCGGCAGTCCATCACCGTCCCGTCCCGCCTCTGCAACCTCACCGGCTCGTCGACGAGGCTGCCTTTGCCGTCCACCCGGGCGATGACCGCCGCGCGGTCCTCAGGGATGAGATAGAGCGTGCGTACGTGACGTCCTTCCATCTCGCCGGGCGCGTAGCCGAAGAGTTGTCCCGCGGCGGTATTGACGGACTCTATCGTTCCATCGGGAGCAACCAGAAAGACGGCATCGGGTGACTGCTCGAAGAGGGAGCGAAAGCGCTCTTCCTGTTCCGCTGTTCGGCGATAGCTCCAGCGCCAGGTGGAGTTCAGCATGGCGCCCAGCGCCATGAGCAGACCGAAGGTCACGAGAAGAAACAGCAGCGGACCGTAGATGACTGCGTACCACGTGATATGCGGAAAGATGGTGGGAGTCGCCAGCACCGAGGCGAGGGCCGCCGCCAGAACCAGCGGCCACCAGCGCCCGGGAAGGAGCGTCGCCGCCAGCATCACCGGCAGGACGAGATAGACCAGGAGATGCACGTCTTGGCGTCCAAAGTAGGGTTCCATCTGGCCGGTGAGAGTAACGAACGTAGCCGCCACGATACCCAGAAGCAGCGCGCCGACGAGGAGAGCCGCAGCCCAGAGATAGAAGCCGCTGCGATTGAGCCCGTACGCCAGCACAGTGGCCAGCACTACTGCGGCAGCGATCAGCGTCTGGGGATTGTCCCGGCCGGCAACGGACATGACGACCCCTGGTTGCAGCAGGGAGACAATGAGTGTACCGATAATCACCAGGACAAGTATCGCCGCCAGCACACCGGAACGTTCCCGCTGCCAGCGGTCAGTGAGCCGCGCGGAAGGGGTGGTGAGCCGCATCCACCAGCCGCCGCGGCGCCCGTCGCGTTCCTTCTGCGATGTATCAGTCATCGGCACATCCCGAATGCGCAGCGGCTACGACAGGGGCCGCCACGCAACCGCGCCATCCCTCTTGTCAACACCGCCCGCGGCCCTCTACGGCCGCCCTGGCGCTACTTCATTCATTCGTCACCGGCACCGTCACGCATAACTCGGTGCCCCGGTTTCTCTTAGCATCAACAGACACCGTGCCTCCCCACGGGTGGATACGCTCCCGTATACTGGCCAGCACCAGTCCGCACCTGAAGCCGGTGTCTTCCGACGAAGGCGCCTCTCCGTTGTCGGTCACCCGCAGGGTGATGCTGCCATCGTCCAGCATGAGGTCGACCCCTACCTCGGTCGCGCGATGGTCACGATAGACATGTTCGAGTGTCTCCTGCAGCACACGGTACAACCCCAAGGCCAGCCGCTCATCGGAGAGATGGAGACTGTCGATGCGCCCGACATGCACTCTCACATCGGACTGCATGGCGAACTGCTCCGTGTGCCACTCGATGGCGGCCGGAAGTCCCAGGTCCTCCAGCATGACCGGCACGAGATCGGTGTACAGCCGGCGCAACCGTGCGATAGTGGAATCGAGCAGCGTGATCATGCGCTCCAGCGTAGGCCTCACCTGCTCCTGTATAGCGACGGGCAGTTGCCCGCTGCAGGAAGCAACATCCATCTTGACGGCCGAGAGGGCCTGTGCCACCTCGTCGTGCAACTCCC
>CAYNXN010000187.1:0-2736 GCA_964401175.1 uncultured Dehalococcoidales bacterium
GGCTTGGCCTGGGCCAGGTCTCCATCACCGAACTGAAGAAATCCTTCTCGGATGCCGCAGAGCGACTCTACAGACCTCGCGGCAGCACCCAGGACATGAACGCCACTGCGAGCAAGCTCATCGAACTGGAACGGCGAACGAAGACCATCGCCGGAGAACTGGCGCAGTACGACGCGAAAAAGTCGGAACTGGATGGCTTGTCCGCCGAGGCAGGCGAGTTGCGCGCGCAGCAACGCGCACTGCAGAGCGACCTTCACTCGCTTGAGAACCAGCGCAGTCTCTACGATACGTTTGTTCAGATGCGGGAGGCTCAGCGTCAGTTGACGGAGCTGGGCCACGTGACGGACATCCCGGACTCCGCGGTGGGGCAGATGCGGACACAACAACGGGAGATCGAGGCACTGGAGAAACGACTGAAGGAAGCGCAGGAACAGCGCAGCCTGAAGCGATCCGAACTTGAGGCGCTGAACTACGATGCCGGCCTGCTGCAGCATGAGGACGACATCAAGGCTCTCCTGAGCGGCCTGACACAGTTTAGAGGCGCGTCGCGTGACCTGCCCCTGCGTATGAGCGAACAACAGACGGCACGAGAGAGGGTGGGCCACGGCATACGCGAGCTTGGGGCGGACTGGGACGAAGGCAGGGTGAGGGACTTCGTCCTGACGACGGACCAGAAGGACGCCCTGCGTTCACTCGAGGCGGAGCTCATGGCGGCACAACGGGCCTTTGAGAAGGCGAAGGACCGGGTGGAGGACTACCGGCAGCAGAGTCGTGCGTCGCGCGCGAGGCCGACGCTGCCCCTGACGTATCGAATCATAGGTCTGGCCATCCTCATCCTTGGCGCCGCCGGGTGCGTCTACTCGGCGGTGAACGGGCACTCGATTCCCGCCGTGGTCTCAGGAGCGGCCGCCGCGCTGGGGCTCGTCGTGGCGCTCTCACTCGGCTCCACGTCCGGCCCCTTGCGTGACAGAACGATGGACGAACTCTCCGCCGATGTGGACAGAGTCGAACAGCAGTTTGCGGCGGCGCAGAGCGCGTGGAGCTCTCAACTGGCATCTCTGGGGCTGGCGCCCACGCTCTCGCCGGACGCCGTCACCGAGCAACTGCGCTCGCTCGCAAACCTGCGGGACAACCTGATCGCAATCGACGAGCGGCAGGCGCGCATCGAAGAGATGGAGGCGGTGATTACCACGGCCAGGAAGAGGCTGACAGAGGTGGCCGCCACACTTGCAGCGCCTCTGCCCACCAGTGACACCGCCGCCGGAATAGAGGCTCTGGACGCGCGATTGGACCGGGCACAGGAGGTGCGCGCGACAAAGGACGGCATCGTGCGGGACATCGAACTGCTGGACCGCCGTATCGCCACGCTTTCAACCGACGTCGCCACCACAAGAGAACAACTTGCGACATCCCTGCTCTCGTCCGGTGTCGCCACCCCTGAGGACTTCATCACGCTGCACGAACGTGCTGTCCACGCTCGAGAGCTCAGGCAGGAGATCAGGAGAGGGACTCTCGCCATCGAGAAGACCGTCGGCGTCGGACCGGCCTGTGAGGAGTTCATGGCCCTGATGGAGGGCACCACGCCGGAGCAGGTGCTGAGCCGGCTTTCCGAGGTCAAGGAAACGCTCTCGGAGGTTGAGGCGCAACTGGAGGCAGCCAACAGGCGCGTGGGCGGCCTGCAGCAAGAGCTGAATGCGCTCATGTCGAGCGAGACGCAACTGGAGATGGAAGCGAATGCCGAGTCGTTGCGGCAGCAACTGCGCGACTCATTCCGTGCCTGGGCCTGCACTCAGCTTGCGCTCTGGGCCATCGACCAGGCCATATCGAGGTACGAGACATCGCGCCAGCCCGCCGTGATTCGACAGGCGCAGGAAGCGTTCAACTCGATAACCGGAGGGAGCTACCCCACCCTCGTAAGTCCGCTGGGGAGTAGCGAGCTGTACGTCCGTGACCGGGAAGGAAAGGACCGTACCATCGATGAACTGAGCCGGGGTACCCGGGAACAGCTCTACCTCGCGATGCGACTGGGCCTCATCGAGCAGTACGAGCAGAACGCGGAACCCTTGCCGGTGGTGATGGATGACATCCTGGTGAATTTCGATGACCTCCGGGGACCGCTCGCGGTGCGGGCGCTGGCGGAATTCGCCCGGAACCGTCAGGTCATCGTCATGACGTGTCACGAGAGCACCAGAGAACGGTACCGACAGGAGGGCGCCTCAGAATTGCTGCTGCAGCCCGGCACCATGCTCTAACGCCCGCCCACGACGCCGCATGGTCCAACCACGAAGAAGGGGCCCACCGTACGGCGGGCCCCTCACTCCTATGTAGCTTCCGGGCGTCTCTCTTCACAAAGTACACCGGAAAGGAGTGCACACTGAATGCTGCGCGGCTACACCATCTCCTGCGCCAGCATGTTCCATTTCCCGTCCATCAGAGCGCTACTCACCACCCCGTCCTGCACGGTAACGTGCGCCTCGTGAGGGGTGATGGCCTCGGCCAGCATCTGCCCGGTACGGTCCCCGTAGCCGGCATGGGCACTCTCGAAGCGATAGACGAACGTCCATGCGTTCGCGATGTCAGGATAGAGCGTCTCTGCAAGCTCAAGTGTAGCGAGAATCCCGTCGAAGGCAAAAGTCGGGCTGGTCACCACGAAGTCGGCGGCGATCTCACGCGCACGCTCCTCGGTGACAACGACGAGTTCCTGAGTCAGCATGTTCCATCCGCCATCCAGAACGG
>CAYNXN010000188.1:0-2730 GCA_964401175.1 uncultured Dehalococcoidales bacterium
GCATCCGCGTCTGGGATTTCTGCTACCTGCGTGGCTATACACGTTGCGGCGGGGGTCATACCGCCAGGGCTACCGGAAGCGATCGCTTCAAGAACAAGTACGTGAAGAAGTTCGAGTTCTACCCGGCCAGGTTCGACATGATGGCGTGTACCGGTTGCGGCCGCTGCATTGAGGCGTGTCTGGCGAAGATCGACATGCGTCAGGTTCTTCGTGACGTTGAGGAGAGCCGCAGTGCGTAATCCCTACGCTCCTATCGAGGCGAGGATACTCAAGGTGGTCGATGAGAACTCGGCCATCAAGACGCTCGTCCTCAAGCCCGAGGAGCCGCTCATTTTCGAGCCTGGCCAGTTCGTGATGGTCGGCATGCCGGGAGTTGGAGAGTCGCCCTTTGGTGTCTCGTCCTCCTGCTTTGACCGTGACACGTTCGAGGTCAGCGTGCAGATTCAGCCGCGAGGCAAGAACACCAGTGCGTTACATCTGGCTCAACCGGGCCAGACCGCCCTCGTGCGGGGGCCATTTGGCAACCAGTATCCGATGGACTATTTCAAAGGCCGCGAGGTCTACGTGGTCGGCGGTGGCGTTGGCATGGCTCCCATGCGTGCAGTGCTGCTGGCGCTGTTGCATGAGGCCGACCAGTACAAGCGCATCGTGTTGCGCTACGGCGCCCGCAACCCTGAGTTGCGTATGTACAAAGACCTCTGTCTCTCGTGGGAGACCGACCCTCGGATGGATGTGGTCTACACGGTGGACGTTGCAGACTCCACCTGGCGGCACAATGTTGGTGTGGTCACCACTATCATGAAGCCAGAGGATATCGCGGACGTGCCGAACGCGGTAGCGGTCGGCTGCGGCCCGCCCATCATGCTCAGGTTCATGGTGCCGCTGCTCCTCAAGATGGGATTCAAGCCAGAGCACATGTACTTCTCCATGGAGAAGAACATGAGTTGCGGCATGGGTATGTGCGGCCACTGCCGCATCGGAACGTACTACGTCTGCAAGGATGGCCCCGTGTTCACGTATGACCAGATACGTGACTTCCCGGATGCCTGGACGTGATGATGGATACACGAAGGTCCAAGTGCCTGCTGTGCCCGCTGGGCTGCGACATCGCCTTTCAGATGCGAGGCTCAGTCGTCGCCGGTCCCGAATTTGTCGCCGCAGGTGGCGACCACAGCGCGCGCGTCTGCGCCAGAGGTATCTATGGCACCGAACTGCTGTACCACCATCAGCGGGTGGCGGAGCCGTTCATCCGGCAGGACGGCGTATTGCGCGAAGCTTCGTGGCAGGAGGCCTTCAGCGTCGCCGGTGAATCGTTGCGCGAGGTGATTGGAAAGCATGGTCGCAACGCTATCGCTGTGGTGACCGAGCCAACCAGGAGTACGACTGAATTGCAGGCGATAGGCTCATTTGCCCGCGCAATCGGCGCCGGCGCCGTCTCGTGCGTCTTTGAGCCCCAGGATTGGCCTCTTGTGTCAGGGGGTTCGAGTGCGGGCATCGATGCCGTTCGTGAATCGAATTGCGTCATAGTCCTTGGCGACGTCTTCTTCTCGCACGCGGTCGTCGCCAGGGAGATCATCGATGCGAAGTACACCGCGCGCGGCAACAGCCTCTTTGTGGTTGATCCCCGTCGCAGCAACACGGCCTGGTATGCCAGCACGCACGTGCAGAATCGGCCCGGCACCGAAGCGCTGGTCCTGGCGGCGGCTCTGAAATCGCTCAAGTCATCCGGCAAGATCGCCGCGGATGCCAACGCATGGCTCGATTCGCTTGATGAGAACACGCTGCTCGAGGCGGCGGGTGTAACGCGTGAGACTGTTGCGCTCATGGCCCGGGCGTTTGCCGATGCGGCGAAGGCGGCCATCGTCGTCGCGCCACCCGCGCGGGGAGTCAGCGACGTTGCGCTGCTTGCCCGTCTCGCTCTCCTCCTGGCACAGGCGTGTGGTGATAACAAGGCTTGTGTGCTGCTGCCGTCGGGCGGCAACGTGCGTGGCGCCCAGACGGTGGTGACGCAGGAGGGCTGGACTCCGGTTTCTCAGTTGATCTCAGATCTGGTCGACGGCAAGTATCGCGCGCTGGTCAATTTCGGGGCGGACCTCACGTCAGTGTTTCCGTCCTCTGGCCTGTTGCAGGCAGTGACAGGGCTTGATGCGGTGCTCTCCTGCTCACTCTTCCGGGGTGAGACCGAGTGCGCCTCATCGGTGCTGTTTGGCGCTGCCTCCTGGCTGGAAACGGATGGGAGCGCGGTGCTGTACGATGGTTCGGCTGCGGAGTGGACCGCCGTTGGCGCCCCTTCATGGGGCACACGGAGCGTGGATGAAATCGCCTGTTCGCTCGCAGCCGCAGTGGGCGAAGCTTCGGCACCGAAACGGGAGACGTCGTCGTCTTGCCTGGCCGATGAGGCCCTGGCATCGCGCATCCAGGCGTTGTGCCACGCGATGGCTCCGGGCTCCAGCGACGAGCTGTCGCTGGTGGCGTTGCCGGCCACCGGGCATTCCGGAGCCGGTTGTCTCACCGGCTGGATCGACTGGGCGCGGCAGATGTTCCCCATCGGCTTTGTCGAGATCAGTGTGGCGGATGCCGCCGCTGCTGATATCGTGGAGAAGGATGCCGTTGTTCTGACCTCACCCTGCGCAGAGGTGCGGTTGAAGGCGCATCTGACCGACCGGCTGCGCGCGGGAGTGGTGGCGGTGCCGGCGTATGACCCGGCTGCCCGCGCCCTGTTCTCCTGGC
>CAYNXN010000189.1:0-2700 GCA_964401175.1 uncultured Dehalococcoidales bacterium
GGCGCCCTGGGCGCGCTGGCGCGGTACGGCCTGTCCGGACTCGTGTTGCGGGCCACCGGACCGGGGCTGCCATACGGTACGCTGGCGGTGAACCTGCTCGGCTGTTTCCTCTTCGGACTTGTCTGGGCGCTCGCTGCTGAACGGATGCTGGTGAGCCCGGAGATACGTACCATTATGCTGGTGGGCTTCCTTGGCAGCTTCACCACACTGTCCACCTTCGTCTTCGAGAGTCAGGCGCTGCTGGCTGAGGCCCGCTGGCTGGTGGCACTGGGGAACATCCTGGTGATGAATGTGGCCGGCCTCGGAGTGTTCGTGCTGGGCCTGGCGCTCGGCCGAGTATTGTGAGTGGCGGGATGAGAGTATGAAGCTACCGAATGAGTCGCAACTGCTGCGTGTCTACGTCAGTGAATCTGACCACTATCACGGGCGCCCCCTGTACGAGGTGATCGTGGAGCGGGCCAGGGAGATGGGCATGGCGGGGGCCACCGTGCTGCACGGCATCATGGGCTTCGGCGCACACAGCCGAATGCACACGGCCAGGGTGCTGCGCCTGTCTGAGGACCTTCCCGTCGTTATCGAGATTGTTGACAGGTCCGAGCGTATCGACTTGTTTCTGCCGGTGCTCGACACGCTGGTGGAGGAGGGGCTGGTGACGCTGGAGAACGTGAAGGTCATCGCCTATCGTCATGGTCCGGCTCCGGATACGGCGGGCTAGCGCCCGTTGTTGCGGCGTTGCCTCCCCGCGCCGAGACGTGGCATGCTTGTACTGCGGGCGGCGCGCTGTCTGGAATCGTGCGCACATACCCGAGGAGCAGTCACCATGACCAGGACGGAACTGAATCCATTGTTGCAGCGAGTGGTGGCGGACATCTCCGAGGTCTCGCGGTACATCTGGGAGCGAGGCTGGTCGGTCGCCAATGGAGGGAACCTCTCGGTGGACGTGACCGACCTTATCGCGCCACGGGACTTCGTCGGCGACGAGCACATCACACGTCCACTTCCGACGTCGGTGGTGCCCGCGCTGGGCGGACGCAGCCTGCTGGTGACGCTGAGCGGGGCGCGCTTCCGCGACGTGGCTCGCGACCCGGCGAAGGCCCTGGCGTTGCTGCGGCTGTCCGGCGATGGCAGCGACTATGAAGTGTTGTGGGGAGGTGAGGGAAGCACGCCCAACCCGACGACGGAGTTCATCCCGCATCTCAAGGTGCATGGATATCTGCGCGCGCGCGGATTGCCCCAGACAACCGTGCTGCACACGCACCCGCAACATCTCATCGCGATGACGCATCTGCCCGAGTACCGCAATCCCGATTTCGCACGCGTGCTACAGACCTCGCAATCGACGGCGAAGGTCTTCCTCAGTGAAGGGGTGGGCATGACGCGCTATATGCCGATGGGCAGCGAGCAACTGGGAGAGAAGACGGTGGAGCTCCTGCGGGGCCGCCGTGCGGTGGTGTGGGAACGTCACGGCTGTCTGGTGATAGGCTGCGACGTGTACGAGGCCTTCGACCTGACGGACCTGCTGGAGAAGGCAGCGGAGTTGTTCCTGCTGTGCATCACCGCAGGGTACGAGCCGAGGAAGATGAGCCCGGACGAGATCGCCGCCCTCGGTTAGGGTCTGTGCCGCAGCGGGTGTTCGGCGACCTGCTGGACAATGGCGTCATGCTGTGCGACTCTATGTGAGAGTGAAGGAACGGGAGGTGCGCTCGTGCTCATGTCAATGGTCGCTCCACTGACGGCGCTGCTGGCCCTGATTGCCGGCATCCTCATCCTCGTGAAGCCTCGTGTGCTCAACCGCATCGTGGCTATCTACCTCATCGTGATTGGCATCCTCGGGCTCATCACCCCCGGCGGCATGGCGCCGGCGCTGCTGGCGCTCATAGCCGGCATCCTCATCCTGGTGGCCCCGGGACTGTTGAACTTCGTGGTGGCCATCTATCTCATCGTCGCCGGTGTCCTCGGGCTCATGGGGGGCATCTCGATTCAGGCGGTGGTCTCACTCATCGCCGGTATTCTCATCCTGGTGATGCCGCGGCTGCTGAACTACGTGGTGGCCATCTACCTCATTGTGGTCGGCATCATGGGGTTGTCCGGGTACCTGTAGGCGACACCAGGGGGCGACTCTGTATCTTCAACCCTGCGTGGTCTCGTGCGCGGGCCGGCGCAGGGTTGCTGGAGGCGCCATGGGCGCTCCATGGTGGCTGCGGCGGTACAACTCCATCACCCACATGTCCGTCACAGTCCCATCCGGCATCGTCCACGAGCGTGGCAGCAGATCAGTTCTCGTGAAGCCGAGCTTCTCGTAGGACCGGATTGCCGGGGAGTTGTCCCTGAACACGGTCAAGGCGAGGATGGACAGTCCCAGCTCGGTGAAAGCGTATTCGGCTGCCTGCCGGAGGGCCGCCGTGCCGAGTCCATGTCCGCGGCATGGCGCGTCCATGATGGCAATGCCCACCTCGGCGCCAGGACTGTTATCCCGGATGCCCTTGAGCGACAGGTAGCCGACGGGGGTTTCGGTCTCGCGTGCCACGATGCTGAAGGCGACGGTGCGGCCCGAGGGGATATAGGGTATGGTGACGTTGCTGACGTAGCGCAGAAAACGCGCCTCCTCATCGGGTGCGAAGGGCTTCCATCCCATTGTTGCCACCAGCACGGGGTCGTGTGATAACGCGAGGTACCGGGCGAGGTGCTCGTTCCGGAGTG
>CAYNXN010000190.1:0-2642 GCA_964401175.1 uncultured Dehalococcoidales bacterium
CGTTGCGCAGCACGCCGCGCGCCTTGCCTGAGATACGGGAAGTGGCAGTCAGGCTACGCGACATCATGAAGCAGCACGCACCGCAAGTCTTCGCCGATCTCTAGCTGGGCGCTGCAGGCAGGCGGCCTACGTATCGGCGGTGGTGATGTCGCAGACCTTGCCGCCGGAGAGTCGCAGTATGTCGCTCACGGCGAGGTGCACCAGGCGAGTGCGCGTGCCGCCGCCGCACCATACGCGCTCTCGCTGCGCCACATGGCCGTCCACGTAGGTCTTGAGCCGCCTGCGGTGACCGATAGGGGGGATGCCGCCGGTCGGAAAACCTGTCGCCTGCTCGGCCACGGCGTCAGAGGCCACCTGCAACTTCTTGATGCCCGAACAGGTTTCGAGCTTGTGCCGGCTCACCATGTGAGTTCCCAGCACCACGCCCACCACCAGCACGCCGCCATCGCCCTCGAAGACAATGGTCTTCACGATGTTCTCCAGCGGGATGCCGGCGGCGCGTGCCGCCTCCTCGGCATGGTGGGTGGTCGCCTTCTCCACGAACTCGTGTCCGGCCTTGTTCGCCTTCAAGTAGGCGGTCAGATTCATGCTCCGGCCCTCCCATGGCACGCAGCCCTCGCTGTTGTCGCTGCCGTTGCGTCATGGATGGTAGCAGACCTGCGAGACCGATGGCCAGAGGTTCCGGCAGTGATGCACTGAAGTCACCTTGCTCGTGGCCGCGCCTGGCGTCTGCAGCCCGGTGGTTGACACGGCCTAACCGGATTGCATAGTATCCGGTACAGGAGCATCTGCAAGATGGCTCCGTCCAGCGCGACCGCAGCTACGGGTCATACAGAAGGAGGATTCTGACGCATGGGAGAGTACTTCACCTGACGGCATGAACCCACCGTAACTCGGCCACGCCTTCTCTCCGTCGGAATCACCATCACATCCACAACCCCTCGCCCTCCGGGGTGCAACCACTTATCGGGCCGCCAGACCATGCTGGCATTCATCCAGAGGACCGGACTGACGGAGTGGAAGGCAATCAAGACGGACATCAAGGAGGACATGAAACGATGAAGACTGCAAAGGGATTGTGGCGCTACGGCATTGTGATCGCCGCCGGTATTGCGCTCCTCGTAGGCACATTGGCCGGATGCACGCCGGAATCCAGGGAGACGGTGATATTCGCCGACCTTTCCTGGGACAGCGCGCAGGTCAACAATCGAATCGCCGCTTTCATCCTTACGCACGGGTATGGATACGACGACATCGAGTATGTCCCTGGTGACACCATCACCATTCTGCAGGGACTGCGCCGTGGCGACGTACACGTCAACATGGAGGTGTGGGTCGAAAACCAGCAGGAGCCGTATGATGAGGCGATCGCGGCCGGCGATGTGATCGATCTCGGCAACAACTTTGGCGACAACTGGCAGGGCTGGCTCGTGCCCCGCTACATGATCGAGGGCGATGCCTCGCGGGGCATTCAGGCGTCGACGCCGGACCTGCGCTCGGTCTTCGACATGCCGGACTACTGGGAGCTGTTCAAGGATCCTGAAGATCCGACGAAGGGACGCTTCATCAACTCTATTCCCGGCTGGGAGTGCACCAAGGATAACTCTCAGAAGCTGGTGACATACGGGCTCGACCAGTACTATACTGATTTCATCACCGGTTCCGATGCTGCGCTGTCTGGTTCTATGGCCGCCGCGTATCAGAGAGGCGAGCCCTGGTTTGGCTACTATTGGGCGCCCACGTGGGTGCTGGGGAAGTTCGACATGTATCCGCTTGAGGAGCCGCCGTACGATCCGGAGGTCTGGGCGGCTGATCGAGGCTGCGCATACCCATCCAACAACGTGAATGTTGCGGTCAACGCCGAGTTCGGTGAACGCAACCCCGAGATAGTGGCGTTCCTCGACAACTTCGTCACCGAGACGGCACAACACAACGCAGTGCTGGCCTACATGGAGGACAATGACGCCAGCACAGCGGAGGCGGCGATGTACTTCCTCAGGGAATACGAGAGCTGGTGGACACAGTGGGTTCCCTCCGACATCGCTGCGAAAGTGAAGGCGGCGCTGTGAGGAAATCGATGCGCCAGAATGGAAACGAATGAGTGAGATAGAGAATCCCGAGACAGTAGGAAGCGAACCCAACCTCGACGCAGACCGGTCGGTCTGCGTCGAGGTCAAGAATCTGTGGAAGGTCTTCGGTGATCGGGCGCACGAGATCGCCGAGGATCCCGAGCTGAGACACGCCAGCAAGGAAGAGATACTCACCAAGACCGGCTGCGTGGTGGGATTGCGCGACGTCTCTTTTGAGGTGGAGCGCGGCGAATTCTTCGTGCTGATGGGGCTCTCCGGAAGTGGGAAGTCGACGCTGATCCGCTGCATCATCCGGCTGGCCGAACCTACGGCGGGCAGCGTGATCATCGATGGCGAGGATATCGTCACCTTCGATGACCAGAGGCTGGCGCAGCTTCGTCGCACCACCACAGGCATGGTGTTCCAGCACTTCGGTCTGCTGCCGCATCGGTCCGTCCTCGACAATGTGGCGTACGGGTTGAAGGTCAGGGGCGTCCCGGTGGAGGAGCGCTACGAGCGGGCCCGCGTCTACATCGAGAAGGTGGGACTCAAAGGTTGGGAGAACCATCTTCC
>CAYNXN010000191.1:0-2641 GCA_964401175.1 uncultured Dehalococcoidales bacterium
GACAGCGCTTACCTGGTCAACGGGATGCAGCAGAAGTGGTACGAGCGCTGGGAGCAAAACGGGTGGCTGAACTACAGCCGCAAGCCGGTGGAGAATCGTGACCTGTGGGAGCGGTTGCTCGGACTCGTCCGCAAACACGAAGTGGTCTTCAGGAAGGTCGCGGGTCACTCCGGCGTTGCTATGAACGAACGGGCGGACGAACTCGCCCGTACCGCCATCGCGGAGCTTGACGGGGCGCGTCGCGCCTGATCGGATCAGCGGGATTCGTTGCCCGTTGGGGCTGTGGCGTTCTGCCGTCGGCGCTTCAGCCGCGTCTTCAGCATTCTGACGAAGTCGCGCAGCAGCTCGCGTTCCTCGTCGGTAAGCTCCTGCCAGTCATCCCGAAAGAACAGATTGAGCTCCCGATCGGATGGGATGTGGTTGCCGCCCTCCCCCGAAGTGGCATCTGCCGCAAGGTGGCCGGAGGCACGGAGCAGTTCCGTCAGGGGAATGCCCAGCACCCGGGAAATGGTTGCCATGGTGCGCAGGCTTGGCAGAGTGCGGCCCGTCTCGATGTGTGTCAGGTAGCCATTGGTGACTCCAAGCAACCCCGCGAGATGACGCTGCGTCATGGGTGGCTGGAGGCTCTGGCGGCACTCCCTCACGAGAGCACCGAATCTCTTGTAGCGGAACTGCTGCATCGAGACGTCCTGACACTAATGGCAAGTATGATTCTAGCATACCGTTGATAGGCATGCATGCGACGCGGAGACCGGTGTGCCGGACGCAATTGGCGCGCCTTCGGCCGGAGGCGAAATGTATACTATACTTGACATTTCGTCAGGCACATGTTACATTTCCAGTAGGGATTGCGGCAATGGAGGTGGAGTATGGCGCCTCTGCAGAAAAGGGCACTTGTGTCTCTGCTCGTCGGCATCGTGATGACGGTTGTGCTCGTGGTTCTCTTCGTGAGCCTGGGGGGTGTCCGGAGCTTTGCAAGTGACACGACCACGCGCCTCGTGCTTTCCGCCCTGTTCGTGGCAACGATTGTCATTGTCGGAGTGGTGGGCACACCGTGGAAGGCCAGAAATGCGCCGAGCGCTGAGGTTGATGAACGGGATCTCGCTATCCTGCGCCGCGCGCCTGGCGTGCAGCTTGTTGCGGTGATGCTCACGCTGGCCGGTTGGGTGATAGGGCTGACCGAGTACTACTGGGAAGAAGGAGTGATTCCGATTCACTGGCCATATCTGATGATGTGGTCGTCGCTTGTGGCAAGCGCGCTGGCGCAATCTCTCGGGATTCTCATCGGATACTGGCGGAGCGACAGATGACCGACCGAGCCATCGGTAACACGATACGGCGACTCCGCTTCGAGCATGGCGAGATGACGCAGGAAGAGCTGGGGCGCCGGGTCGGTTGTACGCGGCAGACCGTCATCGCGCTGGAACAGGGGAAGTACCTTCCGTCGCTGGAACTGGCGTTCAAGATAGCGCGAGTCTTCGGCGTTGGTGTGGAGGATGTGTTCAGTTACGGTGACCGGTAGAGACCCGGGCGTCGCCCTCGTTCGTGAGGGGGTTCAAATGGATGCGATCGGTGGTGTATGCTAGATCGTCGCGGCTACTGATGCCGCATGTGGGAGTCGTATGCTTGAACTGAAGAACCTCACCAAACGCTTCAAGGACCGCATGGCGCTGGATGGTATCAACCTCACCGTCGGCGAAGGGGAGGTATTCGGCTACCTTGGTCCGAATGGCGCTGGAAAGACGACGACCATGCGGATGCTCCTGGGGCTGCTTGAGCCGACCTCGGGCGAGGCTCTGCTCTGGGGAAAGCGCGCATCAGAGAGCCAGGACGTCAGACGCCGCACGGGAGTCCTGCTGGAATCCGATGGACTCTATCCGCGGCTGAGCGCCTATGCCAACCTGGACTACTTTGCGCGCCTGTACGACGTGCCGGATCGAGAGGCACGTATCGCCCGGCTGCTCGATTTCTCCGGACTCACGGCTCGTTCGAGAGACAGAGTGGGCTCCTTCTCACGTGGTATGCGCAGGAAGCTCGGACTGGTGCGGGCGTTGCTGCACTCGCCCGACCTGTTGATGCTGGATGAACCTTCCGCCGGGCTCGACCCCGAGGCGCAGAAGATGGTGCGTGACCTGATAGTCACCCTCTCGAGTGAGGCGCAGATCACCGTGTTTCTCAGTTCACACGATCTGGATGAGGTGCAGCGGATATGCGGCCGTGTTGCCATCATACAACAGGGACGCATCAGGGTGTGTGACACGCTCAAGGCACTGCAGGCTTCCGCCGGCAAGGCCGGAGTGGACATAGTGCTCACGGATCCGGACCGAACTGACGATGCGGTGAGGCTGCTGCAGACGCAGGCAGAAGTCGCTGCGGTTGCGGTTGGCGATGCAGCGCTGTCCGTCACGCTTCGTAACGCGCATGGGGCGGCGTCAGTCGCCGCCGTGCTTGAGGCGCAGGGGATCGGCGTCGAGGAAGTGAAGAGAGCCCGTCGTTCGCTGGAGGAGGTGTACCTCGAAATCGTGCGTGAGGAGAAGGAGAGTGAATAGCGCGCGTGTGGTCTTTCGCAAGGAGCTGCGTGAACTCTTTGGCAGCAAGCAGAGCGTCATCACCGGGGTGCTGTTCGCGCTCATCTTCGGCG
>CAYNXN010000192.1:0-2632 GCA_964401175.1 uncultured Dehalococcoidales bacterium
AGCGGCAGCCGCGCGTACAGCCCCGCTGGATCTCAATGCTGCCGTAATCGTGGACAGCCTGCAGGAAAGGCACCACGGGCCGGGTGGGAGGTGGAGCCAGGACGGAGGCGATACGGCGACTGATCGTTGCCGCGGTTCCGGCATCTGCCGGCTCGAGGGCGGCGAAGGTACCGTTCGTGTCATAGCGAGGTTGATACAGCGAGGGCACGTAGATGCCAGGCAGCCGCGACGCGGTCTTCAACAGCACGTCGCGCTGGCCCTTGTACTCACGAAGAACCTCGATGAGGTCGGCCAGCCCCTCCTCCGCCTCTCCGATGAAGAACAGGTCAATGAAGTCGGCCATCGGTTCGGGGTTGACGGTGCAGCTTCCTCCGGCGATGACGAGCGGGTGATTCGGTCCCCTTTCTCGGCGTTGCAGCGGTATCCCGCCGAGGTCCAACACGGTGAGAACGTTGGTGTAGGTCAGCTCATAGCCAAGTGAGAACGCGATCACATCGAAGTCGCACAGGTCGCGGCGGGATTCGAGCGAGAAGAGGCGCTCACCAGTCTGGCGCAGGGCCGCCTCCATATCTCCCCAAGGAGTGAAGGCCCGCTCGGCCTGCACGCCAGGTGACGAATTGAGCATCTCGCAAAGCAGGGGCAAGGCGAGATTGGACATGCCAACCTCGTATACATCGGGGTAGCACAAAGCGATGCGCAGCGCGGAGCAGTCCCAGTTGCCGGTGATGCTGTTCCACTCGCCGCCGCTGTACCTGGCCGGGCGGGAGACCCTGTGGAAGATGGAGTCACGGGTATTCACGGTTCAAGCTGCATTATAGTCGCTGAACGCGAGGCGCTCAATTCACGACCTGAGGGGCTTCTCCGGGCCGCGCGTTGACCGCCCGGAAACGAGGGACTAGAATAGCCGTTCTCGTTCATGAAAGCGCTGCTACAGAGGGTCAAGTCCGGCGCCGTAACCGTTGATGCAGTCGAGGTCGGCCGCATTGGCCCGGGACTGGTGATTTTCCTCGGTGTGGGACGCGAGGACAACGAAGCAGATGCGGACTACCTGGCACAGAGGGTCGTGGGACTGCGGCTGTTTCCGCGTGGAGAGGCCGAGTTCGACCTCTCGGTGCAGCAAACCGGTGGAGAGGTGCTGGTTGTCAGCCAATTCACCTTGATGGCTGATACCAGGAAGGGCAGGAGACCGAGCTTCGTCGATGCCGCGCCGCCTGCGGTTGCCGTTCCTCTCTATGAGCGTTTCGTCACGTCGCTTCGCGCACAGGGACTCACGGTCGCCACGGGAGTCTTTCAGGCGTATATGCAGGTCGAAATCGTGAACGATGGACCGGTGACGATTCTGTTGGAGAGCAAGCGGCGACTGTAGTCCAGAACGCGATTGCCCCAGGCCGCTGACGTTTGCACTTGCGGAAACCTGCGCTGCTATAATCGGAACATGGAAGGGAAGAGCAGGATTGCCTGGAGCTGGCTGGGACTGCTCCTCGTTGTCGACATCGTTGTCCCCTGGTATCTGTTGAGCGGACAGGCACGCTTCACCGGGGCGTTCCTCTTCTGGGTCATTTGGACCGCGGTCGCGATCGTGAGCATGTTTGTGCTCTTCGCGGGGTGGCGCGAATGAGCGGGACTGCGTGGGCGTGGCTTGCCATAGGCCTGTATGTGGTGCTGGGCTTCGTCATCGCCTTCGCCGCCAGGCGACACGTCGGCGTCGGAATGAGCGACTTCTTCCTCGCTGACCGCCGCGTCGGAGGCATCATCTCGGCGCTGACGTACAGCGCGACCACGTACAGCGCCTTCATGCTGGTCGGTCTCGCCGGGCTGAGCTACGCCGGAGGTGTCGGCGCACTCGGATTTGAGATGACCTATCTCTGCGGCCTGTTCCTTGCCGTGTTCTTTCTGCCCCGGTTCTGGCTCGCGGGACGCAAGTATGGCTATATCACCCCTATGGATCTGCTGGCCGACCGTTATCAGAGCAGGGCTGTGGGGGCGGTCGCTGCCCTGCTGGCCCTGGTGTTCCTCGTCCCGTACAGTGCGGCCCAGTTGCTGGGCATCGGCCTGTTGCTCAACGGCATGAGCGGAGGCGGGATTCCGGTGCTCGCGGGCATACTTGTGGCGACGCTCCTGGCGATCGCCTGGTCGCGCATCGCCGGACTCCGCTCGATCGCGTGGACGGATGCGTTTCAGGCGGTGGTGATGATGATCAGCGCCACGCTGTTGCTGCTGCTGATCATGTCCGAGCTTGGTGGACTGGGAACGTTCTTCGCCAGGTTTGAGACCGAGTATCCGGACCTGCTGACCGTTCCGTCCGGCTCCGGCATGTGGAGCATCAACATGTTTGTGGGCTTGACGCTGCCCTGGTTCTTCTTCTGCGTCTCGAACCCACAGGTGAGCCAGCGCTTCTTCATTCCCGAGTCGGTGAAGGCCATGCGCCAGATGCTGGGAGGCTTCCTGGTATTCGGGTTCTTCTACACGCTTATCGCCGTGCTCTGGGGGCTGGGCGCACGAATGCTCGTGCCAGGGCTTGAGAACGCAGATCTGGCCACCCCCACCCTGTTGGGCATGCCGTTTGTGCCGAGGGTTCTGGCGCTGGTGGCGATGATCGGCATCGTTGCCGCGGCCGTGTCAACCATCGACT
>CAYNXN010000193.1:0-2627 GCA_964401175.1 uncultured Dehalococcoidales bacterium
AGATAATGAGCGGTGACTGGAGTTCAGACGTGTGCTCTTCCGATCTACCCTGACGCTGTCGATTCTGCCAAAGGGTAACGCGGCGATACGCCGGGCGCAAATCGCTCCCGGGCGCACGTATCGCTCGCTCCGCCAATGAGACGGGGCACGGGTTTGAGACGACTGATGCAGTGAGGGTATTCCTCGGGCTGAGTCAACGCCTCGCGCAAGTCCGGATGGGAGGCTGAGGTCGCGGGATTCCGGCATCTACGGCGTGTCGGCCTGGCGCTGCCCCTTTCGGTCACGCGCAATCTGCTCGTACCGCTGCTCGGCCTCCGCCGCCACGCGCTTCGCCTCCTCATATTCATCACGTGCTGCCACGTTGGGAAAGACGAGCTGGCGCTGTCCCACGTAGGGAACCTCCTCCGGTGGGTACAGGTACTTTCGGGTCAGCGTCCACACGCGCTCATCGGCGGCCTTGTATTGTTCAAGCGCCGCTTCAACCGCGCGGTCCTCCACCACGTGGTATCCCTCGAACGATTCGTTCTCTTTGTGCTCGTCCTCCATGTTCCTCTCCTAATCCGACGGCACGTTCACCGTGTAGTGGCACCACGCATCCTGTCGCGCCGTGTTGGTGAAGATCAGCCAGTAGTAGTCGCTCCTCAAGGCTGTAATCGCCCATCCCACTCGCCAGTTGCCACCTACCCTCTCCTGTCGCCTGAAGTAGCCCCCGTTGTCCCCCTCCGTGCCGGGCAGATACATGTCTGAATGTGCAGGGTCGTATGGCGCCGCACCGGCTATCAACATGACGGAGATGCCCTCTGTTCCCGCGTCCAGGGATGTGCCCAGAGGTACGTCCGCCTCCACGAGTATCTCCACGGTCTCGCCCTCTTTGAGGAAGAATCGCGCGTAGTGGCGATTGTACCGGGTGAACGGCAGTCCATACGAGACCACCTGATCAAGCGTGAGATCCTGCCAGAATTGCGCGGTGTCGTGCGAGAGCGCACCGTAGTCCTGCAATACGAACCGCGCGTCCAGCACCGCCGATGGGTCCGCACTGGAGGTGATGGCCGGCACGGTGGGTTCAAGTTCACCCTGGCCGAGCGCGCGGGCTCCAGCGATGATCAGCGCGATCGACGCGATCAGCGTGCCCGCAACGAGCAGTTGCCGCTTGTCCGGCGCTCTGCGAGGGGGCTTCTCGCGTTCGACCGTGGTCACCATGGCAGCACCATTGTGTCACAAGCGATGGGGGAGATACAGTCTCGAAGCAAACGCACAGGGCCTCATGCGTCCTGGGACTCCGATTGCGCCCGCTGCTCGGCTACCCGTGAGAGCACGAAGACGTGTTTGCCCGCCTCCGAGGGCTCGATATGCTCCACGAACTCGACGGAGAGACTGATTCCCGGCCCCAGTTTGGATTTCAGCATTTCAGCCGCGCTCCGGGCCACACGCTCCTTCTCGTCTGCAGTAGTCAGTCCTCGATCCGGCACCAACCGCAGAAGCACCGCATCAAGACTTTCCTGGACTATCTGGTACTGTCTTACGCCGCGCCTTGCCAGTTGATCCAGGAACAGCGCCTCGAAGAAGATGCGCTTTCCTGTACTGGTAACGAACGAGCGGTTCTTTCGGCCTATGAGAGCGTCGAGGCGGGGCAACTCCATTCCGCACGGGCAGGTGTGTTCCAGCAACCTTCCGGCATCTCCCATGTCGTAGCGGATAAAGGGCATGGCGTAGTTATGCAGGTTGGTGATTGCTATGCGGCCCTCTACACCCGCGGGTACCGGGAGTCCCGCGTCGTCGACCACCTCCAGCACCAGGTCCTCCGCGGAGATGTGCAGCCCCGCGTGCGCCTGGCACTCGCACGCGATCTCAAAGGCCTCGTAGGAGCTGTAGTTGGAGTATGGCTCCGTGCCAAACACCTCGCGGATAATGCTGCGCTCGTTGTTCAGCAGCTCGGCGCCTCCGGTAACGATGGAGCGTACCGCCGGCGCCGGGGCGCCGGTGTCGCGAATGAAGCCGGCGATGAGCGCCATTGCGGAAGGATAGGCGCGGATGCCATCCAGCCGGCCCCCCGCAAGACGATGCACAATACCGGGCAGTTCCGCGTCGGAGAGCGTGCCCACAGGCACCGGCAGCCAGCGCTGCATGCGCGCTGCGACGGTGCGCATCACATGGTCGAAGCGATCGTCGTGCAGTCGCGGCCGGCTGATCATGGCGATGCGGTCGCCGAGCAGCAGCCCCGCCCAGCTCATGGCGCGAATGCTCCGCGCAAAGCCGTGGTCTCTCTGATCCTCCCGGCTGCTATAGAAGCGCAGTGGCATGCCGGTCGAGCCGCTGGTCGTCGACTGGCGAAGCTGGTTGCGCGGGAAACCCTCCGCCAGCAGGCTCTCTCCGTGTTGCTGTGCGAAGGAGCGGGTCAGGACCGGCAGGGCGGCGAGGTCGGCGGCGCTTCGTATGTCCATCGGACTGAGGCCTCGTTCATGCATCACCTCGCGATAGTGAGGGACGTTTGTGTACGCATGCTGCACCAGGCGCTGAAGCCGCTGCGATTGCAGGGCCTGGATGCGCTCCAGCGGCCAGTGCTGGGACTCCTCCAGGTCTCGCAGACACCTGACGGTGTGAGTGCCGCGCAGCAGGTCGAACGTGGG
>CAYNXN010000194.1:0-2609 GCA_964401175.1 uncultured Dehalococcoidales bacterium
CCAGCACTGCAATTCCAAGCAGCGCCACCGGCAGATTCAGGAAGATCATCGAACCAAAGTAGGACGATACTCCCCTGCCACCACGGAATCCGGCGAACGCTGGCCAGTTGTGCCCAATAATCGCAGCGGCGCCGGCAAGCGCCTGCACCACCGCCGTATCGACAAAGACAGGCCCCAGGGACTGCTGTGACAGCGGCCACAGAAGCGTGGCCGCGACAACCGCGAGGAACGCCTTTAGACCGTCGAGGAAGAGGGTGAGAAAGCCCCAACCACGACCGGCCGAGCGCATCACATTCGTCGCCCCGGTCTTGCCACTGCCAGTCTTCCTCAGGTCGCCACCGGTCTTCAACCTCGCCACGATCAACCCCACGGGCACCGAACCGAGCAGATAGCCCAGGGCGAGTATCCCCAGCAGCAGTAACACAGTCATGCTCCAACCTCCCGTCGGTGTGGGCGGCGACGCCCCGCGGAGACAAACTCAAACGACAATGGTACGCCCTTGAAACCGAACTGGCGACGAAGATCGTGCTCCAGATAGCGCTCGTAGTTCGATGGCACCAGCGACGGGTCGTTGACGTGCAGCACAAACTTCCACGTCGCGGTATCGTCCTGATGGGCCCAGACCACGTCCAGACGGCGCGTTCCCACCCTCGGCGGTGCATGCCGCGTTATCGACTCCTTGATGGCGTCATCGACAGCGCTTCGCGAAAGCCTCAGCCCTCTGGCCTGCCACACCTCATCCGCTCGATGCAACACCGGTCTGACGTTCCGTCGCTCCTTCGCGGAGACGTGCACCACCGGCGCAAAGGAGAGAAAGTCCAGCCTTCTGCGGAGCCAGTCACGGTGGACCTCGCGCTGCTCCGGAGGTATCAGATCCCATTTGTTCACCACCAGCACCAGGCCGGCGCCGGCGGCACAGATGTATCGCGCGATGGTGATGTCCTGCGAGGTTGCTGGCTCCACTGCGTCGAGCACCAGCAACGCCACGTCTGCCCGATCGATCGACTGCAGTGCGCGCAGCACCGAGAAGTAGTCAACTCCATAGGAGACCCGTGTCTTCTTGCGGATGCCCGCAGTGTCCACGAGCACCACCCGTCTGCCCTGCCACTCCAACTCAGCATCCAGCGGATCACGCGTGGTGCCCGGCGTTTCATCGACGATGGCGCGTTCATCCCCGAGGAGGGCATTCAACAGCGTCGACTTCCCCGCGTTGGGCCTGCCGACGATGGCTACCCGCATCGTCTCGGGCGGATACGTCGGCAACTCTTCAGCCGGAGGCAGACGGTCCACCACCGCGTCCATGAGCGCGCCTGTCCCACGATTATGCAGCGCGCTCACCGCCACCACCGTCTCGATACCGAGCCGATGAAACTCGCCAACAAGCGACTGGTGTGATTCGTGGTCAACCTTGTTCACCGCGAGGATCGAGGGCTTGCCGGACTGGCGCACAAGGCGCACCGCCTCCTCATCCGCGGCGATCACTCCATCGTGGACAGCCATCACCAGCACAATGACATCCGCCTGCGCCATGGCCAGCTCCGCCTGATGCCTTACCTTCGTATCGAGCTCGGTGGCGGCGTCGAGGTCCCAGCCTCCGGTATCCACCACAACCATCTCCCTGCCCTCCCACTCAACCGGAACGATGAGGCGGTCACGCGTTACGTTGGGCCGGTCATCCACCACGGCATGGCGCGTCCCCAGAATACGATTAAGCAGAGTGGACTTCCCCACGTTGGTCCTGCCAACGAGCGCCACCACTGGCCTGGACATCACTACACCTCTCTAGTCGGCAGGAATGAGAATACGCGCCAGCACAGCTTTCTGAGCGTGAAGCCGGTTCTCGGCCTGATCGAAGACGACGGACGAAGCGCCATTCAGCACCTCAGACGTCACTTCCTCGCCATGGTGCGCCGGCAGGCAATGCATGAAGATACCGTCGGCGCGGGCATGTGCCATCAGGGCGGCATTGACCTGGAACCGCGAGAACGCCTCTCGGCGCGCCGCAGCCTCATCCTCCTGGCCCATGCTCGTCCACGTGTCAGTGTAGACCACATCAGCGCCGCTCACGGCTGCAACGGGGTCCGCCGAAGACGTGATTCGGCCGCCGTGTGTCGAGGCGATCCGGGCGGCAGTCTCCAACGTAGGTTCGTCCAGAGCATAGCCCTGAGGGCTGGCGATAGAGAACTCCAGTCCGAGCATGGCCGAGAGCAACGCCAGACTGCGTGCCACGTTGTTGCCATCACCTACGTAGGCCAGGCGCACACCGGCGAGACGCCCCTTGTGTTCGCGAATGGTGAGCATGTCCGCCAGCGCCTGGCACGGATGCTCGACGTCGGACAGGGCATTGATGACCGCCACGGAGGCGTGTTCCGCAAGCGCCGCGAGCGTCTCATGGCTGAAGACCCGCGCGACGATACAATCGACGTAACGGCTCAGCACTCTGGCGACGTCAGGCACCGGCTCCCGCTTCCCCAGGCCGACCTCTTGCGGTGAGAGGTAGAGGCAGTGACCACCCAACTGCGTCACCGCGAGATCGAAGCTGACCCTGGTGCGCAGCGACGGCTTCTCGAAGAGAAGCGCCACCGACCGCCACGGCAGGAGGCAACGCA
>CAYNXN010000195.1:0-2594 GCA_964401175.1 uncultured Dehalococcoidales bacterium
TACACCGTGGAGCAGGGCCATCGCATCGCCGAAGAGATCGAGGACGAGATACGCGCATTGCACGTTAGTACAACCATCACGGTGCATGTAGAACCATGCACGCCCGACTGCAAGGAGTGTCCCTCCCCGTGCGAGCAGCAGCGCCAGCGGCCGAAGCAGGGCCCCTAAACCACATGGCGGTGCAATCGTTTTACCGGTGTTGAGGCCGCCGCCCACGAGGGGTTGCCTGACGACGGGAGAGAGACATGGACGATACGGCTTTCCACTACTCGCGCACGCTGCGCATCATCATGATACTGGCGATCGTAGTACCCCTGGTGGGTATCGCGGCGCTGCTGTGGTACTTCGGCTCTGTGGACGTACCAGCGGAGCAGCCGCCCGCTTCAGCGTTTACCGACACGGCTCCGGGCTCTACCCAGCATGAACTGCAACTCGACGAGGAGGAGCTCGATGGCGAGGTTGGTGCCTGACGACCTGAAGGAACCGGCGCATATCGGCCCCCTTGAGCCCGCCGAATGTGGTGGCGCACGGAGCGTTCACCGCTACGAGCGCTTGACATTCGTATACGACGACGACTACAATGTACGACAGCCGTGAAGCACTCTGGCTCTGATTCCGATTCGTGATGGGCCTGCGGGCCCTGTTCCGTGGGGAGCAGGGCCTTTTGTTTGTCCACCACAGTCGCCACAGAGTGTGCAGCAGCTTGCCGACACGCTGACTTTCAACGGGGACCTCCCCGCAGGAGGATTGATGACAACAAAGTACGTGTATTCTTTCGGAAACGGGACCGCCGAGGGCAGGGCAGACCTCAAGGACCTGCTGGGGGGCAAGGGAGCGAATCTCGCAGAGATGGCGCGCATGGGCGTGCCCGTCCCTCCCGGATTCACAATCACCACCGACGCCTGTAACCAGTACCTCAAGAACAACAAGACGTTGCCGGAGGGGCTGGACTCCCAGGTTGAACAGGCACTGGAGCGGCTCGAGCAGATCTCCGGGCTGAAGTTCGGCGATAGAGAGAATCCGCTGCTCGTCTCGGTTCGCTCCGGCTCAAGGGTCTCCATGCCCGGAATGATGGACACCATCCTCGATCTGGGACTGAACGAGGACTCCGTCCGCGGACTGGCTGAGAAGACAAGCAACCCTCGCTTCGCATGGGACAGCTTCCGCAGGCTCATCAAGATGCACAGTAACGTGGTGATGGGTGTGCCGGATGCAGTGCTGAACAACATCGAGAACCAGCTCAAGCGGGAGCGCGGCGTGCACCTTGACAGTGAGCTTCCTTCTGAAGACCTGCCACTGCTCACCCAGATGCTGCGAGAAGAGGTGAAGAAGTTCACGGGCAAGGAGTTCCCGCTGGAGCCTCGTGAGCAACTGTGGACCGCTATCGAGGCGGTCTTCAATTCATGGAACAATCCGCGCGCCATCGCATACCGCGAGATGAACGAGATATCTCATGACCTCGGAACCGCGGTGACAGTTCAGTTGATGGTGTTCGGCAACATGGGCGATGACTGCGGTAGCGGCGTGGCCTTTTCGCGCGACCCCTCGACCGGAGCCAAGGTGCTCACCGGAGAGTTCCTGTTCAACGCCCAGGGCGAGGACATCGTCGCTGGCACGGCCACACCACGACCCGTCGCCGAGATGAGAGAACTGCTTCCCACCGCGTACGAGGAACTCGAGGCGATGGCACGGAAGCTGGAGAAACACTTCAAGGACATCCAGGACATCGAGTTCACCGTCCAGAACAGCAAGCTCTGGATACTGCAGACACGGGCTGGAAAGCGGGCAGCGCAGGCGTCCATCAAGGTTGCCACTGACCTGACCCGCGAGCGGGTGATGGGCGCCACCGACGCGTTCCTGCGCATCACGCCGCAGCAGTTGGAGCAGGTGCTGCATCCGATCATCGACCCGGGAGCGAAACGCGAAGTGGTTGCCCACGGACTCCCCGCGTCGCCCGGGGCGGCATCAGGCCGGGTGGCCTTCAACCCGGATGAACTGATCGAGATGCAGGCCAAGGACGGCGAGGCATACATCCTGGTGCGCGCGGAGACCTCGGCGGATGACATCCGGGGCATCAATGCGGCGGTGGGCATTCTTACCACGAGGGGAGGTATTACCTCACACGCTGCCGTGGTCGCCAGAGGCATGGGCAAATGCTGTGTGGTCGGCGCCTCAGCCATCGATATTCATGAAGACAAGGATGAGTTCATCGTCGGAAACCGCATCATCACCAAAGGCGAGTGGATCACCATCGACGGCACCACGGGCGAGGTGATGCTCGGGAGGCTGCCCACTACCAGACCTCAATTGAGCAGCGAGTTCCAGGAACTCATGCTCTGGGCGGACCTGGTCAAGCAAATGGGAGTGATGACGAACGCCGACACCGCCGCCGACTCACGAGTGGCGCGCCAGTTCGGCGCCGAGGGCATCGGCCTCTGCCGCACCGAGCACATGTTCTTTCAGCAGGACAGGATCGACCATTTCCGCAAGGCTATCCTGGCGCAGGAGCGGGACGAGAGAGACACGGCACTTGCAGAGTTGCTGCCGTTCCAGAAGAGCGACTTCCTTGACATCTTCCAGGTGATGGAGGGGCT
>CAYNXN010000196.1:0-2583 GCA_964401175.1 uncultured Dehalococcoidales bacterium
GGCATGATACCGGGAGCCACCTGATCCGCCATGACGCCGGCGGCTGTGTCTTCCTCACCCGTGTGACGGAGGGGGTGGCGCTTTGTCGTATCTACACCGTGCGGCCGCTGTCCTGTCGTGACTGGGCTGCCGCCGTATTCAAGCCCGCGTGTCAAGAGGGGCTCAAGCGATACTGGCAGGTTCATGTCGACGCCGAAGGGAACCTCATGGGAGAGCCGTCTGCGCTGGCTCGCCTCGACCATTTCCTGCGTGACTTGTGACCCTGCAACTGCGGGTTATCCGGTCGAAATCGCATGCGATATTGTTGTGTTGGACGGGTTGCCGCTGGTTTGCTACAATCGCATCAATAGTCGCATTCGATGGACGCACGTCTCCGTGTCTTCCATCGACACTTCGAATACGATGTGCCGGGAGAATCAACGTGGCTACCAGGAAGACTTATCCGTGTGAAGACAGAGATCAGGCATTGTGGCTGCTGCTGGAGCAGACCCGCAATGCGATCTATAAGGCACGTGAGCTTGAGCTCGAACAGTACGGCGTCTCCACCGTTCAGGCCGGAGTGATGTTTGTGATACACACGATGGGAGGCAAGACGCGTCCGGCTGACATCGCGCGTTGGCTTGTGCGCGAGCCTCACTCCATATCCGGCCTGCTCTCGCGGATGGAGAGGGATGGCCTGATACACCGAGTTGCCGATCCGGAGCGCAAGAACGCAGTGTCCATCATGCTCACCGACTATGGCCGCGACATCTGCATCAAGACGTTCCAGCGGGAGTCCGTGAAGCAGATACTCTCCACCCTGACAGAGGAAGACAGGAAGCAACTGATGCGATCTCTGATCCTGCTGCGCGACCGCGCCTTGAAGGATCGCAGGATCCGCAACAAACCGCCGTTTCCGGCGCTTCAGGACTGAGAGGGCATCGCTGTCGACCGACGCCAGACGGTTTGTGAGGTTGGGAAACGGTCGCTTCGACCTTAGACCCATGAGATGGAAGGGAGATGATCACTGAGGTCTCCGTTCAGGGGCGAAAGTGAGACTTGAGCGGCCGCAACAACAGTTGGCAGTAGTGATTGTCTCTGGCGGCATCGCCGTACTTGCCAGCTACGCACACGGATACGTCACACATCCGGACATCCGGTGGGACATCTGGGGTGGCATTCCCGGCGCGTTGCGAACGCTCTACACCGTCTCAATGTTGTGTGCCGCCGCTGGCTTCTTCCCGTTCACGCTCTTCATTCTGTTCCGGGTCCGGCCCGACAGCGTGAGGTTTCCGGCGAACCGTGGCTATGGCGTCTTCACGCTGTCGTACGCGCTCGTTCTCGCGGGCTCAGCGGCGTGGTCTCCTCTGACATACGCGATGTTGCAGTCGCCGTCTGCGCCGATATGGTTGGCGATTCGGGTGACACTGGGCGTGGTTGCGGCGGCATCGCTGGGACTGCTCGGCGCGTTGTTTGCACTCAAGCAGAGAGAATCCGCGACATGGTATCGCCTTGCGGTAATCGGCTGCCTGCTGTTCTGCTGGCAGACGGTTGTGCTGGACGCCGTCCTCTGGCCGTACTATTTCCCGCTCCAGTGACACGGGGCGAGGGTCACTCATTGAGCGGATCGGTCAGTCCTGTGCCTCAGGCGTTACGCTCGGCCTCACTCGGTTGGTCGAACGCTGGCTTGCAGGCGCAACCCTCCGCTGCCGTGGGCTCCGCGCCCGATGCCGAAGCAGAGCGGGAGCCGGCGGAGAATTCATCCCGCGCCAGGGCAACGAATACCGTGCTCAGGATGCCGAGGAGCGTCGCTGGTGGCATCATGGCGCAGATGGCCCCCGCTAGAGAGGCTCCCCAACTGCGTCGCTGCAATGCCAGGATACCGCCGACAAGCGCCACTATGCCCGTCACAAGGAAGACGCCAGCCAGGACCCCGATTGATGCGAGTGCGAGCCTGGGTGTGGCGGCAACCGGGACGAAGAGCGAGATACCAAGGGCCACCAGAAGGTTGATAGCCCCGGCTACGATTGCTAGTACACCACCTGTCGTTGCCTTCCAACTCTTCTGCATGGTTTCACCTCCGCAACGGTGCCCGGACTAGTTGAATTCATCCTTTCCGAGGACCACGAATACCGTGGCGAGCACACCGAGAATTGTGAACCGGGGAATGAACAGGGCGCAAATCGCGCCGGCAAGCGCCAGCGGCCATATCCGTCGGCGCAGCGCGCACGAGCCACCTGCGATAGATGTGGCTCCCAGCAGCATCAGTGGTATGCCAAGGATGCTGAGGACGGGCAGCGGCAGGATCGAGAGCGGGTCTGGCAGCCCCAGAGTCGTGAGCACACCCCATAGCAGCCCACCGGCGAAGATGAGTACTGTGCCGCACGTCACGCTGAGTGCGCCGGCGACTAGGCTCAGGACCCCGGCGGCTACCGGTCTCCAACCATGGTGCACTCCTCGTTCTTCTCCCTCCGCAGAGCACAAGGCGTCCCATGCGCCGTCTCATCTACTTGAATTCGTCCCTGGACATAGCCACGAAGACGATTGCAAGTATGCCAAGGAGCGTCTGCAGCGGCACCAGGGCGCAGATGCCGCCCGCGAGTG
>CAYNXN010000197.1:0-2576 GCA_964401175.1 uncultured Dehalococcoidales bacterium
ACCACTGGCGCGGTGCGCTGTTGACCATACCTCCCGCGGGATGCAGGCCCTGATGCCGGTTTCTGCCACTATCATCGCGTGCATCTCGATTCACCACGGCAACACGAGACGGGTCGCCGAGGCGATCGCCTCGGCGACCGGAGCCGCGCTGCTTGAGCCTGGAAGTGAGGCGCTCTCGGCTGCAGCAGGCGGCGCGTTGCTGGGTCTGGGGTCCGGCATCTTCTTCGGCTCGCACCACCGTGGACTGCTGCAGTTTGCCCGGACGCTACCCCCAGTCGAAGGCAGGCGCGCCTTCCTCTTCTCGACAAGCGGCACTGGCTGTCACCTGCCCCGACTGGTAGGCATCGACTACCACCGCAGGTTGCGCCACATCCTCACCGCCAGGGGATACGCCATAGCAGGAGAGTTCAGTTGCAGGGGGTACGACACATACGGGCCATGGGGCAAGCTGGGCGGAGTGGCCAGAGGGCATCCGACGGATGCTGACCTCGAGGACGCGCGTGCCTTCGGTCGAGGGCTCGTCTCGGCGGCCGCGTGACGTCTGACGGACTAACGCACGGTCGTAAGGCTGGAAACGAAGCCCTGGATCGACGCCGCACACGTTCCCGCGCGTACGTCCTCCGACTTGACCGCCAGTGTCGCCACCGGCGCCTTACCCGAGACCCTCCGCATCTGTGAGAAGACACGGCCCTTCGTCGGATCACCGCAGGTACAGAAGAACGCCACGCCCCTGAGCGCCTTCCTGTGCCGCTTAAGGTAGCTGCGAACCGCCGGCGTCACCGAGCCCGCCCACACCGGAGTGCCGACGACCACCAGGTCGTACGCGGCAGGGTCACGGTCGGACGGAGTGAGCGCGCAGCCAAGGCCCATGAACGCCGACATTGCAGCTCTGGCCAGCGCGCCACCGCCGGCAGCGGGCTTCTGTTCATCGACCATCAATCGCGGCCGCGGCTTCCTCTCCTCGATCATCTCCAGGTCTGCTCCGAGCTGTGCGGCGATCTGCTCAGCGACCACCTTTGTGTTTCCGCTATTCGAGTAACAGGCAACGAGTGATTTCATCCCGACTCCTTCTCTCTTCCGGACACAGAGAACCCGATATCGGTACCACGTGCTACATGGTATCGCGGTGCGAGCCGCCAGGGAAGAGCTGCCACCATGATGCGACAGAGGTTGGCAGGCAGACAAACGGCGGCAGCAACCATCGCAGGCCCGGCGGATGAGTACGGCAGGTTGACAGGTTCCGAACGGCCGATTACAGTGGCACCGGGAGGACAACAACGATGGCTGTGAAACAGGTTGGAGAGCATTATCGCTGCAATATCTGCGGAAACGAGGTGACGGTCACGAAGGCGGGCGGGGGGACGCTCGTCTGCTGTGACCAGGACATGGAACTGGTCGAGTGAACTGGCTCGAGAAGACGTGGACGGCGCCGCCACGGCAGAGACGCGGGTGAGCCGGCTGCCCTGGACTGCCGTGGTCCATGGCAACACTTCGGTTGAATCCCGTACGCTCTGCCACCATTATGATGATTGTGGCTGCGGCTGAGTTTCGCGGCGAGAATGCTACTGAACTGAGGAGGTGCCCAACAAATGCCTGACTTTGGAACGCCGTTTGCGGGACTGGCACAGGGGAAGAAGATCACCCATGCCGAGCTCATCCGCGCGATACGCTTCATGATTGCAGCTGAATACGAGGCCATACAGCTCTACATGCAACTGGCGGAATCGACCGACAACAAGCTGGCGATCGCGGTGTTGAAGGACATCGCGGATGAGGAGCGCGTGCATGCGGGTGAGTTTCTGCGCCTGCTGTATGAGATCGCGCCTGACGAGCAGTCCTTCTATGAAGAGGGGGCCGAGGAAGTCGAAGGGGAGATCGAAGAGATCAAGGGCCAGTGAGTCACTGAACCAGAATGAGTTGTGCTGATGGGGCTGGCCCGGGCCGGGCCGGCCCCACCTGCTGTTCTCCCTCGAGACGCCACTCCTCTGACGTGACCTGACTTCAGAGGAGTGCACGAAGCTGCCCCCTTGCCGGCACGCGTCAGCCCCGATCCTGCTCCACGCCGCGAAATGACCGAAGGGTCCTGGGTTCTGCGAGCGACCTTCGTACTGCACGGCGGTACTCCGACCATCGTCGGCGCAGTTACATTACCTTAGTGACTTATGTTCCGCTTCTCGTGCCATCTACAATCAACTATACCCAGGTAGTAACACAGGAGTGGAGCCATGCCAAGCTTGATTCGAGGAACAACCTACTACAGAACGGCGGAGGCCTGCCAGTTCGCCGGCATCAGCAAGAACACGTTCTTCCGCTGGCTGCGCACCGGTGAATTCGAAGACGTCGCCACCGCGGATAGACACGGCTGGCGACTGTTCAGCGAAGCGGACCTCGAACGGCTGTGCCAGAAGGCGCAGCACATCAGCACCAGAGAATGCGCGGCGGTTTCATAAGCACAGTCTCATGGTGCAGTGCACACCGGAGCCAGCGATGGAGTGCGTAAACGTGGTTGACCTTAAGGCTCGGCCCTCAGAGGGAAGTGGTGAAGCTTTCTCTCCGGCAGGGGCGGGAGGGGGATG
>CAYNXN010000198.1:0-2568 GCA_964401175.1 uncultured Dehalococcoidales bacterium
CGACGCGGGGCAGGGTACCTGCCGGCTCAGCGTCGGTCAAGTCCGCCTCTGGCTCAGGCATGTTGCATGGGAGAATGCCGTCGCCTGCAGCGAAAGGCAGGCTGACAGGAGACGTCGAAACACCGAGAGTGGCGCATGAAGAGGAGCATTGAGCCCGGCGAGAAGGCTGTGTTGCGCGTCAGGGTGAGCGAGAAGGACGTGCACTACGCCGGCGGATTGGTGAATGGCGCCTACGTGCTCGGCTTGTTTGGCGACGTGGGCACCGAAGTGCTCATCAGATTCGATGGCGACGAGGGGTTGCTGGCCGCATACCATAACATCGAGTTGCGGTCGCCGGTCAAGGCAGGGGATTTCCTCGAAGTGTCCGGCCGGATCACCCGTGTGGGCGCCACGTCCCGCGCGATACAGCTCGAGGCGCACCGCTATGTCCGGGTCACCGGGGAGCCGTTCGAGTCCTCGGCAGACTACCTTGAGCAGCCGGAACTTGTTGCCAGGGCTGAGATGGTCAGTGTGGTGCGCAAGGAGCAGCAGCGCTGCAGCGAGTGAATGGGGCCGTTCCCCGGTTAGAGCATGACCTGCGCCACGATACTGCTGCCTGACTCGGCCGTGGCGTGATAGGTGATCCCCCCGCCGAAGACCTCCACTCGCTCCCGAATCAGGCCCAGGAGAACCTCTCTTCTTGTGATGCTCTCAGCAGAGAGATCGACGCTGCCGTTGTCCTGGACTGCCAGAAGCGCATACCGCCTCTCGACGGTGAGGGTGACCCCCACCTCGGTGATGCTGTCGTCCTCGGCGCAGACCTGCAGCGCCTCCTGCAGTATGCGGAAGATGGCGAGTGCCCGGCTTGACTCCACCTCCGCGACTGGCCCCTGGATGCGCATGCTGGCATGTACGGACCGCTCCGCACGAAACTCCTCCAGTTGCCATTCAAGCGCCTCGGCGAGTCCAAGGTCTTCCAGCAGGCTCGTGCGAAGACTGGCGGAGAGCTTACGCACTGTGTCGAGCAGCGAACTGACCAGGTCGGACATTGGCTGCAGCGTTTCCGGCGGCACCGTCTGGCCACGTGCCGTCGACCGCTGCAGCGCTGCGAGGTCCATCTTCAACGCCGCGAGCCCTTGCCCCATCTGGTCGTGTATCTCATGCGCAACCCGGGCCCGCTCGTCCTCGCGCATGCTCTGCAGCTGGCGCGTGAGCCGTCGTGCCTGGCCGCTTGCGGTGAGCAGTTCCTGCTTCGCACGCTTCAGGTCGACGTTGGAACGCTCCAGCGTCCGGTGTGATTCCTCCAGTTGATGGTGCGTCTGCTGCAACCTGGACAGGGCCTCGTTCAATGATCTGCCCAGCAGTGAGATCTCATCGTCACCGGTCACGGTTACCGCACCGGTGAATGACTGCTGCTCTCCAATCGACTGCAGCTCGGTCGCCAGTCGAGAGAGTCGCTTGAGCAGGGTGCGGTCCAGCACCGCGAGGAACACGAGCGCGAGAATCAGGCCACCCACAAGCAGCATGGTCAGGAAGAAGGTGATAGTGCGCTGGCCTTCGTTGTAGATGCCCCGCTGCTGGGCGACGCGGAGCCGCAGCACCGGCGAGCCATAGATATCGTTGAGCGTTGTCGCTCCTTCGACCGCGTGCCGGCCCTGTGGCGTCACTGTGATGGCGCTCGCTGCTGGGGATGAGCCCGCTGATTCGATGCCACCTGCCACGGACAGGCCGAGAACCTCGATGGAAGCCGACAGCAGCGTCAGGTCGCTGATCTCGCTCAGGACGTCATCATCCAGGTATCTGCCCATCAGGAATACGCCGCGTACCGGCCCGCTCTCGTCGCTGCTGAGCACAGGGCGTGAGCTGATGATGAGCGGACCGTGCTGTGCACTGAGCACGCCGCTGACGCTGTCGCCTGTCATGGTCCGCGAAAGGAGATGCCCGCCCGGAGAGAGGTGGGCAAGCAGTTCCACAGGAGCGCTCGAGGACTCTCCTCCCTGGTTGTCGACCGCCCTGGCGTAGATGATATCGCCTGACGTATCGAGGATGACCATGATGTTGATGCCGAGGTTCACGAAGGCGGTGTCTACCATGTTTGACTCGATGTAGTCCGTCCCTCTCGTCGCTATGAAATCGCACGTATCATCCCACGACGCCCAGTCGTGGTTGGTCGAGTCGACCGATGTGTAGATGGCTTCGAGCGCCTGCACCGTCCGGTTCACGTTCAGTCGGACGGATTGTGCCTCCAGCGAGGCGTAGCTCGGCACGAGAACGTTATGGGCGACGAAATGGATGGCCAGCAGCGCGACCACGAACGAGGCGATGACGAGGGCGGACGCCTTCACGCGGACTGTCATGCGTACATCTCAGTCAGCGCGCTCATGCCGCTGACGTGCCTGCCGGACCGGATTACGGTGGAAAGGACGGGACGCTGCCTCTCCCGTACGGGGCCGTCGTGGGATTCACACGCTCTCCGCATGTAGTGCGCAATTCTACACGTCACCGCGGGCGTTGTGGCAAGACCAGGCAAGGCTGTGGCGCTACCCGGCGGATGGTACAGAGGTACTGGGGTACTGAAATCTAGGCTGG